>NZ_JAWOAI010000316.1:0-11739 GCF_033194735.1 Streptomyces sp. W16 | reverse complement strand
TCCCAGAAGGCCACGCTGCCCGGCTCCCAGCGGAAGCGGACGGTGTACTCGGGCCTGGTCGCCTGGGCGAGCAGCAACTCCAGGACCGCGGCGCTCTCCGCGCGGGAGATGTCGGTGATCTGCTCCATCGAGGAATCCGAGCGGGAAGAATCCCGCGCCGGGAACGCGGAGAAGGGATCGGTACGCCATCGGCGTCTCCCGTGAGCACGTCGGAGGGACGCGCTACCCAGCCACCGACGCGTTGACGATCCCGCTTCTGCCGCGCAGCCTAGCGAGCGGGCCCACCGGTCACCAGACCGATTTCCGCCCTCACTCCCGGGCCGTGAACGGTCCGTCCGCGCCGAAAGCCAGCTCGGCGAAGCGTCCGGCGATACGGCGGTGCGTCTCGGCGTCCGGGTGGAGCCGGTCGGGCAGGGGCAGTTCGGCGAAGTCCCGCTCGCCGTAGAGCTCACGGCCGTCGAGGTAGTGGAGGTGGGGGTCGTCGGCCGAGCGTCGCGCGACGATGCGGGCCAGTTCGTCGCGGATGACGTTGAGGGTCAGCTTGCCCGCGGCGCGTTCGGCGGGGTCGCCGAGGGCGCTGAACTCCAGTCTCCCCTCCTTGAGACCGGCGAGGTCCAGGAGGCACGGGCCCGGGGTGTCCTCGTGCATCGGGCACAGGATGGGCGAGACGACCAGCAGCGGAGTGGTCGGATGCCCCTCGCGGACCGTGTCGAGGAAACCGTGCACGGCCGGGCCGAAGGCGCGCAGTCGCATCACGTCGGCGTTCACCAGGTTGATGCCGATCTTGACGCTGAGCAGGTCCGCGGGGGTGTCCCGCAGGGCGCGGGCGGTGAACGGGTCCAGCAGCGCGTTGCCGCCGAGCCCGAGGTTGATCAGCTCCACCCCGCCCAGAGCGGCGGCCAGCGCCGGCCACGTCATGGTGGGGCTCGCGGCGAACGAGCCGTGACTGATCGAACTGCCGTGATGCAGCCAGACGTTGCGCCCCCGGTCCGGCACCGGCTCGACGGGGGCGTCGGTGCGCAGGGCCACCAGACGGGTCGTCTCGTTGTACGGCAACCAGATCTCGACGTCCTTCTCCCGGTCGGGCAGGCCGGTGAAGCGGACGGTGCCGACCGGGCCGGGCCGCTCCCGCACGGTCCCCTCGGTCATGTCCACCGTCCTGACGTTGCCCCCGGTCACGCTCGCCTGCCCGGCGAGCCGCCTGTCGACGAGCAGGTCGTACAGGCCGTCCGGGCCGGGCGGAACGCCCTCGTAGGCCGTCGTGGTGCGCAGGGTGTCCAGCTCGACGGCGGTGGCCCGGGTGCGGAACACCAGCCGTACGCCCGAGGGTTGGGCCTCCGCCATCGCCAACTGCTCGTCGGCGCACTGGGCGCGGGCCCGGGCGGGAAGCCGGTGCGGCAGCAGCCCGTGGGCGGTGTCCTCCAGGTCGAGCGCACCACGCACGAGGTCCGGCGTGAAGGGGGTGAGGGTCCATTCCGTTGCCGAGTCCATGCCTCCAGCCTGTCCGCGGGACACCCGATCCGCACGTCTCTCCTGCCTTGAGGTACGGATATGGCGTTCTCAAATCACGAGAGGTAGCCTCTCATCCGATCGTCACGTCTCGCCGGGGAGGCCGTCATGGCAGGCACGATGCAGGGCAAAGTGGCCGTGATCAGCGGGGGTTCGACCGGCGTGGGGAGGGCCGTCGGAGCGCTGCTCGCCGAGAACGGGGCACAGGTGGTGCTGCTCGCCCGGCGCGCCGACCGGCTGGAGACGGCCGCCCGGGAGATGAGGGGGTCGGTGCTGACGATCCCGACCGACGTCAGCAGCGGCGACAGCGTGCGGGCGGCGTTCGCCCAGGTCGAGGAGCGGTTCGGGCGGGTGGACATCCTGGTGAACAGTGCCGGCGTCGCCCGCATCCGCGCCATCGAGGAGACCGCCGACGAGGACATCCACGCCTGCGTCGGCACCAATCTCCTGGGCCCGATCCACACGATCCGCTCGGCTGTACCCCTGCTGCGGGCGGCCGGGGGCGGTGACATCCTCAACATCTCCTCCGAGATCACCCTCGACCACATGCCCTTGATGGCCATGTACGCGGCGAGCAAGCACGGCCTGAACGGCTTCACCGCCGCGATGCACAAGGAGTTGCGCGGCGACGGCATCCGGGTCGCCCTGGTGATCCTGGGCTCGATCTCGGACAGCGCCTTCATCGAGAACTTCCCCGGCGAGGACCGGCAGCGCGCCGCGCCGGTGTGGGAGGCGGACGGCTATCTGACCAGGGTGGGCGCGATGAAACCGCTCCCCTCGGCAACCGTCGCGCGGGTCATGGTCCAGCTGCTCGGCACACCGCCCGAGGTCGTGCAGGACGTGGTGCACATCCGCCCGGCCGGATGAACACTTCCGATCCGGGGCCTTGCGACGGACTTGGACACCCCATAAGTCGCCCTTATGAGGTCATAGATCGGACCCGCGTACCGAGTTAGGCATGCCTTAGTTTAGGCTTCCCGTCGAGTCGCTTGTCATCGCTCGAAGGGAACCTGATCATGCCGCGCCCCCTGCGGGTAGCCATCGTCGGAGCCGGCCCCGCCGGGATCTACGCCGCCGACGCCCTGCTCAAGTCCGGGGTGGCCGCCGAACCCGGCGTGTCCATCGACCTCTTCGAGCGGATGCCCGCGCCCTTCGGCCTGATCCGGTACGGCGTCGCCCCCGACCATCCGCGCATCAAGGGCATCATCACCGCCCTGCACCAGGTCCTCGACAAGCCGCAGATCCGCCTCTTCGGCAACGTCGACTACCCGACCGACATCAGCCTCGACGACCTGCGCTCCTTCTACGACGCGGTGGTCTTCTCCACCGGCGCCACCGCCGACCGCGACATGTCCATACCCGGCATCGAACTCGACGGCTCCTACGGCGCCGCCGACTTCGTCTCCTGGTACGACGGCCACCCGGACGTCCCGCGCACCTGGCCGCTTGAGGCCGAGAAGGTCGCCGTCCTCGGTGTCGGCAACGTGGCCCTCGACGTGGCCCGCGTCCTCGCCAAGACCGGCGACGAGCTGCTGCCGACCGAGATCCCGGCCAACGTCCACGAGGGCCTCAAGACCAACAAGGCCCTCGAAGTCCACGTCTTCGGCCGCCGCGGCCCCGCGCAGGCGAAGTTCTCCCCGATGGAGCTGCGGGAGCTGGACCACTCCCCCAACATCGAGGTCATCGTCGACCCCGAGGACATCGACTACGACGAGGGCTCGATCACCACCCGTCGTAGCAACAAGCAGGCCGACATGGTCGCCAAGACGCTGGAGAACTGGGCGATCCGCGATGTCGGCGACCGCCCGCACAAGTTGTTCCTGCACTTCTTCGAGTCCCCGTCCGAGATCCTCGGCGAGGACGGCAAGGTCGTCGGCTTGCGCACCGAGCGCACCGCCCTCGACGGCACCGGCAACGTCAAGGGCACCGGCGAGTTCAAGGACTGGGACGTCACCGCGGTCTACCGCGCGGTCGGCTACCTCTCCGACAAGCTCCCCAAGCTCCCCTGGGACATCGAGTCGGGCACGGTCCCGGACGAGGGCGGCCGGGTCATCGAGGAGACCGGCGAGCACCTGCAGTCGACGTACGTGACCGGCTGGATCCGGCGCGGCCCGGTCGGACTGATCGGCCACACCAAGGGCGACGCCAACGAGACGGTCGCGAACCTGCTCGACGACCACGCAGGCGGCCGTTTGCACACGCCTGTTTCGCCCGACCCGGAGGCCGTTGAGGCGTTCCTCGCCGAGCGGAACGTCCGCTTCACCACCTGGGACGGCTGGTACAAGCTGGACGCCGCCGAGAAGGCCCTGGGCGAGCCGCAGGGCCGCGAGCGCGTGAAGATCGTCGAGCGTGAGGACATGCTCCGGGCGAGCGGCGCGTAAGCCTCACTCGGTCGAGGTCGAGGGCCCCGGCGGTCGTACCGCCGGGGCCCTCGCTCATGTCAGCGTGCCGCCCTCCCGTACCGCGCGTACGCGGTGTGACCCGCCTTCTCGATCTCCAGGCACTCAAGACGCACGGGCGGACCGCCCGCCGGGAAGAGCCGTTCGCCGGCGCCGAGGACCGTGGGGAACGTGATCAGCCGGTACTCGTCGACCAGGTCCTCCGCCATCAGCGTGCGTACGACGCCGAGGCTGCCGATGACGATCACGTCCCGCTGCTCGCGCTTCACGGCGTCGGCGAGATCGCCGTCGAGGACGCTCGAATTCGCCCACCCCGACACATCCGTCAGGGTGCGGGACGCGACCAGTTTCGCCCCGGCGTTCATCCGCGCGGCGAACGGCTCGTCGCGGCCCGGCCACAGCCGCGAGAACGCCTCCCAGGTGGTGCGGCCGAGCAGCATGACCCCCTCGTCCAGGGTGCTGCCCAGCCGGAACTTGTCGCCACTGATCTCCTCTCGGCCGTAGCGGAACATCCAGCCCCCGTCCGGGGTGCCGGCGGACCCGTCGGGGTCGGACACGATCCCGTCCAGGGTGCTGAACTGAATGACGATGACGCTCATGACGGTTGTCCTTTCGGTCGATGCTCACCGGTACCTACCGGCGGCATCGGCCGAACTCATCGCGGCGGGTGCGGTCGGTCCGAAGAAATCCTCTGCGGCAGGTCGAAGGCGGCCAGCACCTGCGGATCGGTGAACACGACGTTGCGGGTGACACGGCCGCCGGTGACCGTGAACACCTGAACGCTGTGCAGCCACCGGTCTCCGTCGCGGCCCGACGCGTACGCGGCGAGTGCGGGCTGCCCGTTGGCGACGAGTCGCCTCAACGCCCAGTCCGCACCCCGGAGTTCGAAGACGCGGCGCATGAACGCGCCGTAGTGCTCGGTCCCCCGGAACCAGAGCGGGACCGGCGGCATCTCCAGGACCACGGCGTCGGCCAACAGCCGTACCAGGGCGGGGACATCGGCCGCCTCGAAGGCCCGCAGATAGCGGTCGATCACCTCGCGTGCCCCGGGTTCGTCCGGTTCGGTGATCGTGTCGCCGTCGCCGACGTCCGTGAGGGCGGCGCGGGCGCGCTGGAGCGTGCTGTTGACGGCCGGGACGGTGGTGTCGAGCTGGTCGGCGACCTCGGCGGCGCTGAACTGGAGCACCTCGCGCAACACGAGCACGGCCCGCTGGCGTGCGGGCAGCCGTTGCAGGGCGACGACGAGCGCCAGCCGCATGTCGGCGCGGGCCTCCATGTCGTAGCGCGCGTCGGGGAAGGGCTGCAGCCAGGGGATGTCGGTCGACGGGGTGAGCGGCGTTCCGGGGTCCTCGCCCGGCGCGCCGAGGCCGGACGGGAGGGGGCGGCGCGCGCGTCCTTCGAGCGCGGTGAGGCACACGTTGGTGGCGATGCGGTACAGCCAGGTCCGTACGGAGGCGCGGCCGGGGTCGTACCGGTCGCGGGCCTTCCACGCGCGCAGCATCGTCTCCTGCACCAGGTCCTCGGCCTCGTGGAAGGAGCCCAGCATCCGATAGCAGTACGCCACCAACTCGCCCCGGTACGGCTCGAAGTCCACCCGCCCATCATGGCGTACGGGCCTGCCGGGGCACCCGGGCATCGTCCCCATCGACCGCCGGAAATCGACCGCCTCCTTCACCGAAAGGGCACACGACAAGCACCGCAAAGCTTTGCGCAATGCCTATGCAGACGCGTTTCGACCGGCTAGCTTGTGCGGCAGCCCGCAGGTCGACGGAGACTTGTACGGCCGAAAGGAGCAGATCATGGGACATCTGCGTCTCGCCTCAAGAGTGCCGGTCATCGCCGTGACGGGAGCGGCCCTGCTGGTCGCCGGGTGCACGTCGACCAAGAGCGGTGGGTCGGACAGCGCCACCTCCTCCGGTGGCAAGGTCTCCATCGGGCTGGTGACCAAGACCAACAGCAACCCCTACTTCGTCAAGCTGCGCGAGTCCGCGCAGGCCGAGGCGGACGCGAAGGGGGCCAAGCTCATCGCCCTCGCGGGCAAGTTCGACGGTGACAACCAGGGCCAGGTCGACGCGATCAACAACCTGGTCACCCAGGGCGTCAAGGGCATCCTCATCACCCCGAGCAACTCCACCGGCGTACTCGGCGCCATCAAGGCCGCCCGCGACAAGGGCGTCCTCGTCATCGCGCTGGACACCGCGACCGACCCGGCCAGTGCCGTGGACGCCACGTTCGCCACGGACAACCTGGCCGCGGGCGTCAAGCAGGGCAAGTACGTCAAGGCCGCCCTGGGGAGCAAGAAGCCCGCCGTCGTGCTGCTCGACGGCACGCCCGGCTCCACCGTGGACGACCTGCGGCACAAGGGCTTCCTGGAGGGCTTCGGGATCACCAGCGGCTCCTCGGAGATCAAGGGCACGGCCGTCACCAACGGCGACCAGACCAAGGCGCAGACCGCGATGGAGAACCTGTACCAGCGCGATCACGGGATCAACGCCGTCTACACGATCAACGAGCCCGCCGCCGCCGGCGCGGCTCAGGCCCTGAGCGGAAAGACGGGGGTCGTCATCGGTTCGATCGACGGCTCGTGCACGGGTGTGGGCAACGTCAAGAGCGGCAAGTTCGCCGCCACAGTCATGCAGTTCCCGAAGAAGATGGCGCAGGACGGCGTCGACGCCGTTGTGGACTTCGCCAAGACGAACAAGAAGCCCTCGGGGTTCGTCGACACCGGCTCCCAGCTGATCACCGACAAGCCCGTCTCCGGACTGGACTCCAAGGACACCGCCTGGGGTCTGAAGAACTGCTGGGGCTGATCCGTGACCACCACGCACACCTCCCCCGCGCCGCCGGAGGCCCCCGCCGCCCGGCCCCCGGGCAAGTCCCTCTTCGCGCGACTGATCGGCAACGCGGCGGCGGGCCCGCTGGCGGCCCTGGTCATCGCCGTCGTCGTGTTCGCGCTGACCACCGACACGTTCTTCAACCTCGACAACGGGTCGCTGATCGTGGAGCAGTTCCTGGTCGTCGGCACGCTCGCCCTCGGCCAGACCCTCATCATCCTGACCGCCGGCATCGACCTGGCCAACGCGGCCATCATGGTCCTGGGCACCCTCGTCATCGCCAAGCTCGGCCAGCACTCCATGCCAGGGGGCCTCGCCCTCCTTGTCGGTGTTTTGTTGTGCACGGCCATAGGTGCCGTGTCCGGCACCTTGGTGACCCGGCTACGGCTGCCTCCCTTCATCGTCACCCTCGGCGTGCTCAGCGTGCTGACCGCGACCGGTCAGCTGTTCGCCAACGGCGAGAGCTTCGCCGTCACTTCGGGCGTGCTGACCTTCCTGGGCAAGCGCTCCTACCTGTTCGGCCAGATCGAGGTCACCAACGGCATGGGCGTCGCGATCGTCCTCATCGTCGGTCTGTGGTTCCTGCTCACCCAGACCTCCTGGGGCCGCAACGTCTACGCCGTCGGCGACGACGAGGAAGCGGCCAGGCTGACCGGCATCAACACCCGGCGCACCCTGCTGAGCGTGTACGTGCTGGCCGGGTTCGTCTACGCCATCGCCGCCTGGCAGGCGCTGGGCCGCATCCCCAACGCCGACCCGAACGCCTTCCAGACCGGCAACCTGGACAGCATCACCGCCGTGGTGATCGGGGGCACCAGCCTCTTCGGCGGGCGCGGCGGCATCCCCGGCACCGTGCTGGGTGCCCTGGTCGTCACGGTCCTGACCAACGGGTTGACCCAGGCCGGCATCGACAGCCTGTACCAGCAGGTCGCCACCGGCATCCTCGTCATCGTCGCCGTCGCGGTCGACCGTGTGGTCCGCAGGAGGGCAGCATGAACCAGCCCCGATCGGACTCCGCGTCCGCCCAGGCGCCCGCGCCGCACACCGCCGACGTGGTGATGAGCGCGAGCGGACTGGTCAAGCGCTACGGCAATGTCGTGGCCATCGGCGAGTCCGACTTCGAGATCCGCGCCGGAGAGGTCCTCGCCGTCGTCGGGGACAACGGTGCGGGCAAGTCGAGCCTGATCAAGGCCCTCACCGGAGCCCTCGTCCCGGACGCGGGAACCATCGAACTGGACGGTCGGCCGGTCCACTTCCACGGGCCGCGCGACGCCCGCGCCGCAGGTATCGAGACCGTCTACCAGACCCTCGCCGTCGCCCCGCAGATGGACATCGCCACGAATCTCTTCCTCGGCCGGCCCCTGCGCCGTGAGGGCTTCCTGGGCTCGGGGCTGCGCATGCTCGACCACAAGAAGATGCGCGCTCAGGCCGCCGAGCAGCTCGACCGGCTCGGCATCGCGACCATCCAGGACATCACCCAGCTGGTGGGCACCCTCTCCGGCGGCCAGCGGCAGGCGGTGGCGGTGGCCCGGGCGGCCATGTTCGGCACCCGGCTGATCATCATGGACGAGCCGACCGCGGCCCTGGGCGTGCGGGAGTCGCGTCAGGTCCTGGACCTCATCGCGCGGATCCGCGACCGGGGCGTCCCCGTCGTCCTCATCAGCCACGACATGCCACAGGTCTTCGAGATCGCCGACCGCATCCATGTGCACCGCCTGGGCAGGCGCACCGCGGTGGTCACGCCCAAAACCTGCACGATGACCGAGGTGGTGGGCCTGATGACCGGTGCCCTCCAGATGGGAGCCGACGGCACACTCCTGGAGAGCACGACTCAGCACATGCCCGAGGAGAAACCCGCCTCCCACCACCCGTCGGAGTCCCCCGAATGACGATCACCGGCAGCGACCGCACCGGCGGGGAGACCGACCCGGGCAGCACCCCGCTCTACGGGAACCCCTCCCTGGACGTCCTCACGGAGCGGGCACTGCGTCTGGCCCGGGACGGCCGGGCGCTCCTCGGCATCGTCGGAGAGCCCGGGGCCGGCAAGTCCACGTTCGCCGAACAGCTCCTGGCCCGGCTGGAGAAGGAGCGGCCGGGGCTGACGGTGGCCGTGTCCATGGACGGATTCCACCTCGCCCACAAGGTCATCGAGGCCCGGGGGCAGGTGGCCGGAAAGGGCACGATCGACACCTTCGACGCGGACGGGTTCCTCGCCCTCCTGCACCGTACGCGCGCCGAGACCGAACACACCGTGTGGTGGCCGGAGTTCGACCGCGACCTCGAAGACGCCGTGTCGGGGGCAGTCGAGATCGCGCCACACCACCGGCTGGTCGTCGTCGACGGCAACTTCCTCCTGGCCACGCGGGATCCCTGGCGGCAGGCCAGGGAGCTGCTGGACGAGAGCTGGTTCCTGGACGCCCTCCCGGAGCCCCGACGCGAGCGGCTCATCCGCCGTTACATCAGCTACGGCTTCACCCCGGAGGCCGCACGCGCGAAGGCCCTCGGAGTCGACGAGGACACCAGTGTCCTCATCCGCGGCACCGTCTCACGGGCGGATCTCGTGCTCGGTGAGCTTGGATAAGATCCGGACATGGCAGGCAGAGCACCCCGACAGACACCCACCATGTCCGATGTGGCCCGTCGGGCGGGCGTATCCGTGTCGACGGTGTCGCATGTGCTCAACAAGACCCGGCCGGTCGCCTCGGCGACGGTACGCAATGTCCTGGACGCCGTCGCCGAGACCGGTTACGTTCCCGACCCGGTCGCCCGCGCCCTGGACAGCACGGGTTACGGGACCATTGGTCTGGCCATGTCCGCCCTGTCCAACCCCTACTTCAGCAACGTCGTCCACGGGATCGACCGGCACGCCTCGGCCGCCGGGTACTCGGTGCTGATGGCGGACACCCACGACGAGGCCGACACGGAGATCAAGGCGGTCAGCGAGCTGCTGCGCCGCAGGGTCAGCGCGATCATCCTGGCCGCCTCGGGTGACGGGGCCCAGGCCATCAGGTACGCCGACAAGGTCGACGTGCCCGTCATCGCCATCGACCGGTTCGTTCCCGCCGCCGTAGACCAGGTCGCCGTCGACAACACCGAACCCACCGCGATCCTCGTGGACCATCTGGCATCCCTCGGACACACCCGCATCGCCATGATCATCGGGCGTGACGGCCTCACCACCACCCTTGAGCGCCGCGACGGCTACCGGCTCGGCCTGCGCCGCAACGGCATCGAGGCCGACCCGTCCCGCGAAGTGGACGGTGACTCCAGCGAAGAGGGCGCGGAGGCGGCCATCGGTCGGCTCCTCTCGCTCCCGGAACCGCCCACTGCCCTGGTCGTGGGAAACAACCGCATGACGATCGGCGCCATGCGCGCGCTGCGTGACGCCGGTCTGACGGTTCCGGGTGACATGGCCCTGGTGTCGTTCGACGACTTCGAATGGGCCGACCTCTTCCACCCGCGGCTGACCGCCATGGCCCAGCCCGCCCTGACCATCGGCGAACAGGCCGTCTCCATGGCCCTGTCCCGCATCACCTCTCCCACGCTGCCGCCGCGCAAGGTCACCATCAACCCCGAGTTCATGCACCGCGAATCCTGCGGCTGCCCGCCTTCAGGGTCCTGACGGACGAGGGATCACCGTCCGGTCGGCCGGACCGGTCACCCGGTGGTCGGTGTCAGGGACTGTTCGGCCCAGATGGTCTTGCCGGTCGCGGTGTGCCGGGTGCCCCAGCTGGTGGTGAGCTGGGCGATCAGGAGGAGGCCCCGGCCGCCCTCGTCGTAGATCCGTGCCCGGCGCAGATGGGGCGAGGTGGAGTTGCCGTCGGAGACCTCGCAGATGAGCGTACGGTCGTGGATCAGGCGGAGTTGGATGGGCTCGGCGCCGTAGCGGATCGCGTTGGTGACCAGTTCGCTGACGACCAGTTCGGTGACGAAGGCCTCCTCCGTCAGCCCCCAGGCGTCGAGTTGGGCGGTGGCGAGCCTTCGGGCCTCGGCGACGACCTCGAAGTCGGCGGCCAGGTCCCAGACTTGGACGTGGTCGGCGTCCAGGGACTTCGTGCGGGCCAGCACGAGGGCCACGTCGTCGCCCGGGTGCTTCGGCAGCAGCGTGGAGAGCACCTGGTCGCAGCGGTCCTCCAGGGTGGACCGCGATCCGGCCAGGGCCCCTCGCAGCCGGGAGATGCCGAGGTCGGGGTCGCGGTCGACGGCCTCCACCAGCCCGTCCGTGTACAGGGCGACGAGGGTGCCTTCCGGCAGTTCGAGTTCGGTGGTCTCGAAGGGCAGGCCGCCCACGCCCAGTACCGGGCCGACGCCGATGTCGACGACACTCGTGGTGCCGTCCGGCAGGACGAGGACGGGCGGGGGGTGTCCGGCGCTCGCGGCGCTCAGCACCCGCGACACCGGGTCGTAGACGGCGTACAGACAGGTCGCCCCGGTTCCGCCGACGCCGGCGCGCCCGCCGTTCTCGTCGTCGCCGCCGAGACGCAGGACCAGGTCGTCGAGGTGGGCCAGGAGTTCGTCGGGCGGAAGGTCGACGTCGGCGAGCGTCTGGACCGCGGTGCGCAGCCGTCCCATGGTCGCGGAGGCCTGGATGCCGTGGCCGACCACGTCACCGACGACCAGGCCCACCCGCGCGCCGGAGAGCGGGATGATGTCGAACCAGTCCCCGCCGACACCGGCCCGCGAGTCGGTGGGCAGATACCGGCAGGCGACGTCGACCGCCGACTGCGGAGACGGGCCGCGCGGCAGCAGGCTCTCCTGGAGGGTGAGCGCGGTGCTGCGCTCCCGGGTGTAGCGGCGGGCGTTGTCGACGCAGAGGGCGGCCCGGCCGGCGATCTCCCGCGCCAGGGCGAAGTCGTCCTGGGTGAAGGCGTCGGGACGGGTGCGCAGCAGCACGGCGACACCCAGCGTGGTGCCGCGCGCGATCAGCGGTACCGCCAGCAGTGAGGTGACGACGGATCCCCGCATCCGCGCGGCCCGCGCCGGGACGCCCGCGATCC
>NZ_JAWOAI010000315.1:0-11752 GCF_033194735.1 Streptomyces sp. W16 | reverse complement strand
GAGCTGGGCGACCCGGAACTCACCGCCCGGGTGATCGGCGCCTACGACGTCCCGGCGATCTGGACCCGTGTCGACGACCCCCGGCAGGCGGCGGAGACCGTGGCCGCCGCCGAGCGCACCCTTGCCGCACTCCCGCCGGACGCCCATCTCGCGGCGCGGGCCCGCCTGTTGGCCACGATCGCCCTGGAGTCACGCGGTACCCGTTCGGCGCGCGGACCGCAGGCTGCCCGCCAGGCAGAGGACATCGCCCGCCGGTTGAACGACCCCGCGCTGCTGGCCTTCGCCCTCAACGGGATCTTCATGCAGACCTTCCACCGCGCTGGCCTGGCCCCGCAACGGGACGGGATCGGCGCCGAGTTGGTCGCCCTGTCCGCCCGGCACGGCATGGTCACCCATGAAGTGCTCGGCCATCTCGTCCGTCTCCAGGCCCGTGGCGCCCTCGCGGACTTCACCGGAGCGGACCGGCACGCGGCAGCCGCGGAGCAGCTGGCGGAGCGTCATGAACTGCCGCTGGTGGGCGTGTTCACCCAGTGGTACCGGGTGCTGCGGCTCGCCGAGACCGGGAGTGCGCGGCCGAACGAGGTGGCGGCGGCCTACCGTGACGCGGCGCGACGGCTGGACGGAGCCGGAATGCCCGGGCTGGAACACGGGCTGCTGCCGCTGGCCCTGCTGTGTCTGCGCGTGCGGCACGGGCAGCCCGCCCAGACGGACGAGCACATCGACTGGGGGCCGTACGAACCATGGGCCCGCCCGCTCGTATCGCTGGCCCACGGCCGGCCCAACGACGCCCGGGCCGTGCTGCGTTCACTCCCGGATCCGCCGCGCGACCTACTGTTCGAGGCGATGTGGTGCCTGGCCGCGCGGGCGGCGCTCGCCGTGGGCGACCGGGACACCATGGAGCGCGCGCAGACCGAACTGACGCCCGCCGCAGCCGAGTTGGCCGGAGCGGGCAGCGGCCTGCTCACCCTGGGCCCCGTCGCGGCGTACCTCGACGATCTCGCCGACGCGCTACGGGGCCCTCGGTGAGCGGGAGTTCGCGTCAGTCGGTCACCTGCACGACCGTCGTCGCCCCGGCCCGGACCGTCGGTGTCGCGTACGTGTAGGTCACTCCGTGGACCGTCTTGACGCGCACGCGCTGCGGGACGCCGTTGACCTTGATCTTCTTGTGGACGCCGGCGAAGCGGGCCTCCCAACTGTAGGAGCCCTTGCGGGAGTTGTTCGTCAGCGTGGTCTTGGTGGCGCCGTCGTGCCGCACGGTGACCGTGCCGGTGCCGATGGGGACGTCCGCCGCCTGGAGCCACTTCATGCCCGAAGGCAGTTGCGACTGGGTGGTCACCTGGTGGTCCGGCGCGTCCGGTGTGATGCCCATCAGGCCCTGGATGGTCTGGCTGACCAGGGTGAACGACACCTCGGGGTAGTCACCGTTCGGGCCCTGGCTGGAGTTGACGTGCTGGGTCTCCCGCTCGCCGTAGATCTTCTGCATCCACTGCCAGGCGGTGTCGGGGCGGTTGTTCTTGAAGAACATGTCGGGGAGGTAGGTCGTCGACTCGATGTTGGGTGATCCCTGCGGTCCCAGTTCCTGCTGCTCGATGTAGTCGAGGTAGGCGTCGTTGCGCGGGCCGGGGTCGATGATCTGCTTCATCGGCATGAAGACGCTGTTCTCCTTGCCCCAGCCGGTGACCGGGGTGCCGGAGACGGTGTAGGCGCGGACCATGTCGGCGCCGCTGCCGGTGCCGCTCCAGTCGTCGTTGAAGTACGTCTTCAGGTCGGCGGCCCGCTTGTCGTAGGTCTTCGCGAGCTTGGTGTCGCCCTTGCCTCGGGCGAGCACTGCCATCGCCAGGTAGGCCTGGTACTCGGTGGCGATGGTGTCGCCCGCCTCGGCGAGGTCGTCGCCGTCCTGTTCGTTGTAGCTGGCGGCGCCGGCGAAGATGCCCTGGCCGGTGCCCTCGGCGACCTTGACCTTGCCGTTGTCCTTGGCGGAGTTGTGCAGGTCGATGAACTGCTCGGTGGCGTGCCGGTAGAAGTTCCACAGCACCGGGTCGTCCACGTATCTGCGGTCGCCGGTCCACTGGTAGGCCTGGGCGGCCTTCTCGACGAGTTCGAAGACGGCCGGCACCTCGCGCACGAAGTTGTCCGGGCTCTTGTAGTCGATGCTCAGATAGGTCTTGGCGTCGAAGTTGAGGGACCACACCGGGAAGTACTTGCTCTCGGCGGTGGCCGACGCCGCGTAGGAGCGGAGCATGGTCTCGTTCTCGGTGTCGAGGCCGATGAGGTGGGCGCCGGCGAGCTGGTGGGTCATGTCGCGGGAGTAGTAGGCGCTGCGGTTGGCGTATCCGGCCCAGTAGGTGGGCTCGTACGTCGCGGTTCCGGTGCCGCCTGTCTGGTACTCGTCGACGTTGACCGGGCCGACCGTGCCGGGCAGTTGCACCCAGCTGTTGGCCTTCTTCTGCGCCCAGTCGAACATCTCGACCACCGCGGGGTCGGACGAGGTGACCTTGGGGTCGGCGGGCGCGGCGGGCGAGATCATCAGGTCGTCGGCGTTGACCCAGGAGCTGCCGGAGCCGAATTCGATCTGCAGCCGGTCGCCGGTCTTCAGCTTGACGTCGCTGATGGTGTAGCGGGCGTAGCCGGGGTGCTGCGGCAGGGTGATGGTCTGCACGGTCTCGCCGTTGCGCCGGATCGTGTACGTGCCGCCGGTGCCGGCGCTGCCGATCCACGCGGAGAAGTCGTAACTGCCGTCGCGGGGCGCGACGATGGTCGTCTCTCCGCTCTTGCCTGCTCCGGAGTCGAGGTAGAGGAAGCGCTCGCCGCCGTGCCGGTTGCCGGTGCCGACGCCGGCGCCCGAGGTGAAGGTCCAGCCCGTGCCACCGTTCTCGAACCCGGGGTCGGGGATGGCGAGTTGGGGAAGGGGTGCGGCGGACGCGGTGGCCGACAGAGCGGGAGCCATCGGTGCGAGCAGGGCAACAGCGGTGAGCAGCATGAGCCTTGAGGGCTTCATCGGTTCTCCCGGGTCTTCGGTCACCGCGGCATGAGGGCCGCGTGGTGGCCGGAAAGCTAGCAGGGGCCCAAGTGGCGATTCAATGGTCATGCGCAAGAAACATGGAAGACATGCAGTTTCGCTGCTATGTTGCGCGGGAGATCGGGCTGAAAGTTTTCAGCCGACTGTTGCAAGTCGGGGTGGAGGGAACCGTATGAAGGTCGGCATCACCGAGGTCGCGGAGCGGGCGCAGGTGAGCGAGGCCACGGTCAGCCGGGTCATCAACCGGCGCCAGGGCGTGTCCCGCAGGACCCGTGAGGCCGTCGAGCAGGCGATGGCGGACCTGGGGTACGAGCGGCAGACCCGGGGGCAACTCGTCGCTGTGGTCACCGAGTTGGTCTCCAATCCGTTCTTCGCCGATGTCGCCGAGCGGATCGAGTCCGTGCTCGCCCCGCACGGTCTGAAGACGGTGCTGTGCCCGTGCTTCCCGGGCGGAGTCCAGGAGTTGGACTTCGTGACCTCGCTCGCGGACCGGGGTGTGGCCGCCGTGGTCTTCCTCTCGGCCAGCAACACGATCGAGGGCGCGGATCCGCAGGCGTACGAACTCCTGAGCTCCCGCAGGATCCCGTTCGTGGGGATCAACGGCCGGTTCGAGGGCGTGAGCGAGGCGCCCGTCTTCTCCACCGACGATCTGCTGGCCGCCGAACTCGCCGTCGACCATCTGTACCGGCTCGGACACCGCCGTATCGGCATGGCCTCGGGCCCGGTCGGCAACCGTCCGGCCGACCGGCGCGTCAGCGGTTTCGTCACCTCGCTCGCCAAGCGCGGTGTCGAGGACGCGGAGAAGTGGGTGGTCCGGCAGTCGTACACCGTGGAGGGCGGCCAGTCCGCCGCGATCTCGCTCCTCGGCCGCGGCGCGACGGCGATCGTCGCCGCCAGCGACTACATGGCGCTGGGCGCGATCCGCGGCGCGCGCCGCCAGGGGTACGACGTCCCGGGCGATGTGTCGGTCGTCGGCTACGACGGCTCCATGATCATGGACTTCGTCGACCCGCCGCTCACCACGGTCCGGCAGCCGGCCGACCGGCTGGCCTCGGAGGCGGGCCGCAGCGTCCTCGCCCTGGTCGGCAACCGTGACGTCCCCGTCGGGGAACTCCTCTTCGATCCCGAACTGGTGATCCGCGCGAGCACGGCGGCGCCGAAAGCCTGAACTCCCTTGCTCGTCCGGACCATTGACCTAGAGGTCGGATCTATGGACACTCCAGTCGGAGATCCGACCGGCATGAACCGGCCGTAACTCCGTTTATTCATCGGGTGTTTGGCGACTCATGAATGCTCCGGAGGGGCTATGTCTCGGTCTAGGTTCGTGTTTTTGGGAGTGGCGCTCGCGCTGCTCGTCGGCGGCGGAGGTCCCGTCGCCGCGGCGTCGAGAGCGACGCCCGCGCCGGCGGTGGTGAGAGTCGACGCGTACGGCGCGGATCCGACGGGCCGGACGGACTCGACGCCCGCCGTGGTCGCGGCGCTGCGGCACGCGAAGAAGGTCGATCACGGCCGGCCGGTCAGGATCGTCTTCTCCAAGGGCACCTATCAGCTCTACCCCGAGCGGGCCGAGACGCGTGAGCTGTATGTCTCCAACACCGTTGGCGCCGACCAGCGTTACCGGGACAAGAAGATCGGGCTGCTGATCGAGGACATGCACGACGTCACCGTCGACGGCGGCGGTGCGAAGCTCGTCTACCACGGTCTACAGACGGCCTTCGCGTCGATCCGCTCGACCGACGTGACCTTCCAGAACTTCTCCTTCGACTACGCGGCCCCGGAGGTGATCGACGCGACCGTGGCGACCGCCGGTGTCAGCGACGGGCACGCCTACCGCGTCCTGTCGATCCCGGCCGGCAGCCCGTACCAGGTGAACGGCACGCACATCACCTGGCTCGGCGAGAAGAGTCCGACCACCGGACAGCCGTACTGGACGGGCGAGGACGGACTCCAGTACACCCAGATCCACGACCCCGAGGCTCAGAAGACCTGGCGCGGGGACAACCCGCTGTTCAACGACGTCGCCTCGGTCACCGACCTCGGCAACCGCCGGATCCGTATCGACTACACCACCGCGGCACAGCCGTCGGACTCCGGTCTCGTCTACCAGATGCGGCTCATCGAACGCACGGAGCCGGGCGCCTTCATCTGGCAGTCCAAGAACGTCACGATGCGCTCGATGAACGCCTACTACCTCCAGTCCTTCGGTGTGGTGGGCCAGTTCAGCGAGAACATCACCATCGACAAGGTGAACTTCGCGCCCGACCCGAAGTCCGGCCGGTCGACGGCCTCGTTCGCGGACTTCGTGCAGATGTCCGGCGTGAAGGGCAAGGTCTCCATCACCCGGAGCCTCTTCGACGGCCCGCACGACGACCCGATCAACATCCACGGCACGTACCTGGAGGTCGTGGGGCAGCCCGGCCCGAACACCCTCACCCTCGCCTACGAACACCCGCAGACCGCCGGGTTCCCGCAGTTCGCGCCGGGGGACGAGGTCGAGTTCACGACGCAGCGCACAATGACCCCGGTGGCGGACCCGCACGCGAAGGTCACGGCGGTCGACGGCCCGAGCGGCATGGACCACTCGAAATCGCTGACCACGATGAACGTCACCTTCGACCGGCCGGTGCCCGCCGGGGTCCAGATCGGCGGCACGGTCGTCGAGAACATCACGGCCACCCCGTCTGTCGTCATCTCCGGCAACGTGTTCCGCAACGTGCCGACCCGCGGCATCCTGGTCACCACCCGCAAGCCCGTCCTGATCAGCGGCAACCGCTTCGACGCGATGTCCATGGCCAGCATCTACGTCTCCGCCGACGCCTACCAGTGGTACGAGTCCGGCCCGGTGTCCGACCTGACGATCCGCGACAACACCTTCACCCGGCCCACCGGCCCGGTCATCTTCGTGGAGCCCACCAACCAGGTCGTCGACCCGGCGAACCCGGTGCACCACAACATCGCGGTCGAGCACAACACCTTCGACATCGGTGACGTGACGGTCGTCAACGCCAAGAGCGTCGGCGGCTTCACCTTCACCGGCAATACGGTCCACCGCCTCGCCGGACCGGACCAGCCGCCGTACACCTCCCCGCTGTTCGTCTTCCACGGCAGCTCCGGGATCAAGATCGCCGACAACCACTACGACAAGGGCCTCAACACCTCGGTGGTCTCCGACTGAGGGAATCCCCGCCCGCCGCGCACCGTTGTGCCACGCGTCAGACTCCGCACGCACACCAAGGAGGCCGAGCGTGTACGGCGACTCAGCAACGGTCCGCAAGATCCTCACCGAGTCCGGTGACACCTGGGCGGTCGTGGGCCTGTCCTCGAACCGGTCCCGCGCGGCGTACGGCGTCGCGGAGGTGCTGCGGCGCTTCGGCAAGCGCGTCGTCCCGGTCCATCCCAAGGCCGAGACGGTGCACGGCGAGCAGGGGTACGCCTCGCTCGCGGACATCCCCTTCGAGGTCGACGTCGTCGACGTGTTCGTCAACAGCGACCTCGCCGGGGCGGTCGCGGGCGAGGCGGTCGCCAAGGGCGCGAAGGCCGTCTGGTTCCAGCTCGGCGTGATCGACGAGGCCGCCTATGAGCGGACCCGGGCAGCGGGCCTGGAGATGGTGATGGACCGCTGCCCGGCGATCGAGATCCCGGCCCTCGGCCGCAGTTCCGGCTGACACGCGGTAAGAAGCCACCGTAAGAAGTCTGTGAACATGCCAAAGAACACCTCGAAGGCAAGTAAAATTTCAGGCAACGGACTTCTGTAAATATTCATTCATTCCTAGCCTGAGGCCTCTTGCCCGTTAAGCATTCGTGCTGACTTCGAGAGGCCCCTTGACATGGTGAGTGTTGACAAACTCGTCCCGGAGGCCACCAAGGATCCGAGCGGTTTGCGGCGGGACGTCGGCCTGATCGGGCTGACGTGGGCATCGGTTGGCTCGATCATCGGCTCCGGATGGCTGTACGGCGCGCACGACGCCGCCATCCAGGCCGGTCCCTCGGCGATCATCTCGTGGGTGATCGGCGCGGTCGCGATCGTACTGCTGGCCCTGGTGCACGCCGAGCTCGGCGGCATGTTCCCGGTGGCGGGCGGTACCGCCCGCTACCCGCACTACGCGTTCGGCGGACTGGCCGGCATGTCGTTCGGCTGGTTCTCCTGGCTCCAGGCCGCGACCGTGGCGCCGATCGAGGTCGAGGCCATGATCGGCTACGCCGGTCACTGGTCGTGGGCCAAGCACTTCCAGCACGCGGACAAGACCCTGACGACCACCGGTCTGCTGGTGGCGGTCGTGCTCATGGCGGTCTTCGTCGGGGTGAACTTCTTCGGTGTACGGGTGCTGGCGCACACCAACAGCGCCGCGACCTGGTGGAAGATCGCCGTTCCGCTGGGCGCGATCTTCGTCGTCGCCGTGGGCAACTTCCACCCGGCCAACTTCCACTCGGAGAGCTTCGCGCCGTTCGGCGCCAAGGGCGTGCTCACCGCGATCAGCACCAGCGGCATCATCTTCGCGCTGCTCGGCTTCGAGCAGGCCATCCAGCTGGCGGGCGAGAGCCGCAACCCGAAGCGGGACCTGCCGCGCGCCACGCTCGGCTCGGTCGCGATCGGTGCCGTCATCTACGTCCTGCTCCAGGTGGTGTTCATCGCCGCACTGCCGCACGCCGCCTTCGCGAACGGCTGGGCGCACCTCGCGTTCAAGGGCGACAGCGGCCCCTGGGCCGGCCTCGCGACCGTGGTGGGCCTCGGCTGGCTGGCCGTGGTCCTCTACCTCGACGCGATCATCTCCCCCGGCGGCACCGGCCTGATCTACACCACGGCCACTTCACGCGTCTCCTACGGCTTGGCGAAGAACGGCTACGCACCCAAGATCTTCGCGAAGACCGACAAGCGCGGTGTGCCGTGGTTCGGCCTCATCATGTCCTTCGTGACCGGCATCATCTGCTTCCTGCCGTTCCCCAGCTGGCACAAGCTGGTGGGCTTCATCACCTCGGCGAGCGTGCTGATGTACGCGGGCGCTCCGCTGGCCTACGGCGTCTTCGCCGACAAGCTGCCGCGCCTCGAACGTCCCTACCGGCTGCCGGCCGGCAAGGTCATCTCCCCGCTGTCGTTCGTGGTCGCCAACCTCATCATCTACTGGGCCGGCTGGGACACCCTGTGGCGGCTCGGCATCGCCATCGTCCTCGGCTACCTGCTGCTCGGCACCTACGCCTGGTACGCCACGGCCAGCGAGCGGCCCGACGCACCCCGGCTGGACTTCCGGGCCGCACAGTGGCTGCCGGTCTACCTGCTGGGCATGGGCGTGATCTCCTGGCAGGGCGGCTTCGGCGGTCAGGGCAACATCCCGCTGTGGTGGGACATCCTGCTCATCGCCGTCTTCTCGATCGGCATCTACTACTGGGCCAGGGCGACCTCGTCCACGGTCGAGGACATCGAGCGCAGCATCGACGAGGTCGTGGTCACGGACGCGCCCGCGCACTGATCCGCCCCTCCTCACCCGCGATCCGAACCGGCCACCGTACAGGTGGCCGGTTTTCGGTTGTCCGGACACGGTCATACTGGTCCGGTGACTTTCGCCTCCCCCCACCCCAACTCGCCCTCCCCGCAACGCTTTCCGGTCGTCGTCGTGGGCGCCGGCCCCGCCGGGCTCACCATCGGCAACATCCTGCGCGCGGCCGGAGTCGACTGTCTGGTCCTGGAGACCGAGACCAGGGAGTTCATCGAACAGCGGCCCCGGGCCGGGGTCATCGAGGAGTGGGCCGCCCGCGGCCTTGAGCAACGGGGCCTCGCCCAGAACCTGTTGGAGCGGGCGCAGCGGCACACCCAGTGCGAGTTCCGCTTCGGCGGACAGCGACACCGGTTCTCCTACACCGAGTTGACGGGGCATCACCACTACGTCTATCCGCAGCCGTTGCTGGTGACGGACCTGGTGCGGGAGTACGCGGACGTACGCGGCGGCGAGATCCGCTTCGGCGTGCGGGACGTCGAGCTGCACGACCTGGACACCGACCGCCCGGCCGTGTCGTACACCGACCCCGAAACCGGCCAACGACGGCTCGTGCAGGGCGACTTCGTCGCGGGCTGCGACGGCGCGCGCGGGGTGAGCCGGGCCGCGATACCCGAGGAGCGGGCCCGCACCGCACGGCACGACTACGGCATCGGCTGGCTCGCGCTGCTCGCCGAGGCACCGCCGTCCTCGGACTGCGTACTGTTCGGCGTCCATCCGCGCGGCTTCGCCGGGCACATGGCGCGCAGCCCCGAAGTCACCCGCTACTACCTGGAATGCCCGCCCGGCGACGACATCGCCAACTGGCCGCACGAGCGCGTCTGGTCCGAGCTGCAGCACCGGCTCGCCGCGACCGGCGCACGGCCGCTGACCGAGGGCCGGCTGATCGAGAAGCGCGTGCTCGACATGCACAACTACGTTGTCGAACCCATGGTGTTCGGCCGGCTCTTCCTCGCGGGCGACGCGGCCCACCTCACCGCGCCCATCGCCGCGAAGGGCATGAACCTCGCCCTGCACGACGCGTTCCTGCTCGGCGACGCGCTCGTCGCCCACCTCACGAGGGGCGACTCGGCGGGCCTGGGCGACTACTCCGAGGCGTGTCTGGGCCGGGTGTGGGAGTACCAGGAGTTCTCCCGGTGGCTCTCCGAGGTGTACCACGGCGCCTCGTCCGGCGACCCGTACCTCGCGGGCACCACCCTCGCCCGACTGCGCCGCGTCTTCGAATCCCCCGCCGCCGGGCTCGCGTTCGCGGAGTCGTACCTCGGCAAGGACCCTCAGCGCTGAACCGTCAGCGTGTGCAGGAGGGTGGCCCATCACGCGCTGGTCCGAACCCGGGGCTCAGGCGACGCCCAGCCCATCCAGCACCACCGCGCCCGGGATCTCGGCGAACGCCTTGCCGGGGACGAGGAGTTTGCCGCGGCGGCGTCCGCTGCCGACCAGGACGTACGGGAGGTCGACGACGGCGGAGTCCACCAACACCGGCCAGTCGGCGGGGAGTCCGACGGGTGTGATGCCGCCGTACTCCATGCCGCTCTCGCCGGTCGCCGTGTCCATGGAGGCGAACGAGGCCTTGCGGGCGCCGAGTTGGCGGCGCACGACGCCGTTCACGTCGACGCGGGTGGTGGACAGGACCACGCAGGCGGCGAGCATCGTCTCGCCGCCGCGCTTCCCGGCCACGACCACGCAGTTCGCGGACCGCTCCAGCAGTTCCCGGCCGTAGTGCTCGACGAAGGTGGCGGTGTCGGCCCACTCCGGGTCGGTGTCGACGTAGACGATCTGGTCGGCGGGGACGCTGCCGTGCCAGCCGCGCACCGCCTCGGCGACCGGGCGGGTCAGTTCGTCGAGGCAGTCGGGGGCGGGGGTGGCGTGGTCGAACTGTCCGATGGGTGCGCGCATGACCGCACGCTAACAGTCGTACGACGGCCGTTCACGGGGTCTCCCGGTGCACCGGCGGGACGGACACCGCCATCACCATCTCCATCGGCACCTCGCCCCGATTCCCGTATGTGTGCGGGGTGTTGGCCTCGAAGGTGGCGCTCGCGCCGGCCGGGACGAGGTGGTCCTCGCCGTCCACGGTGAGGGTCAGCTCGCCGGTGGTGACATGGACGAGTTCGACGGTGCCGGTGGGGTGGGGCTCGGAGAGGCTGCTCTCCCCCGGCATCAGCCGCCAGTCCCACATCTCCA
Source organism: Streptomyces sp. W16 (assembly GCF_033194735.1). NCBI lineage: Bacteria > Bacillati > Actinomycetota > Actinomycetes > Kitasatosporales > Streptomycetaceae > Streptomyces > Streptomyces sp. W16. The sequence goes on along the minus strand of NZ_JAWOAI010000315.1, from coordinate 1,060 downwards.
GCGGTCCGGGTGCCTCGGTGCCGGCGAGGAGGCGGTTGTAGCTGCCGGCCTCGGTGTGCCAGAGCCGTACCGCGCGCTCGGCGGGGACGATGCGGACCTTCGGGCCCTGTTCGTAGTCGAGCAGGGTGGTGATGCTGACACCGAGGGCGTCACCGATCTTGACGACCGTACCGATGCTGGGATTGGTGCGGGCCTGCTCGATCTGGATGAGCATGCCCCGGCTGACGGCGGCCCGGGCGGCCAGTACATCCAGGGTGAAGCCGCGCACCGAGCGCCAGTGCTTGACGTTGCGCGCCAGGGACTGGTTCAGCAGGTCGAGGTCCGACACGTTCCGTCCATATCTTCAGTTCGGTCCGGTTCAATATTATGGATGACGCAGTTCACTTTGCTGAACTACGATGTGGTGCACCCGATCGTTCACCGAACTGTACTGCGAGGCACCCCGTGACAGCATTCTTCGCCCTGGCCACCAGCCTCCTGTGGGGGCTGGCCGACTTCGGCGGAGGTCTGCTGACCCGACGATCCCCGGCGCTGACGGTGGTCGTGGTGTCGCAGGGGATCGCGGCGGCCGTGCTCGGCGCGGTCGTGGTCGCCACCGGGGGCTGGAGCGAGGCCGGACCGCGACTGTGGTTCGCGTTCGCGGCGGGGTTGGTGGGGCCGGTCGCGCTCCTCTGCTTCTACAAGGCGCTCGCGCTGGGCCCGATGGGCGTCGTCTCGCCCCTCGCCACGCTGAGCGTGGCCGTGCCGGTCGGTGTCGGGCTCTTCCTCGGGGAGCGGCCCGGGCTGATGCAGGTGGCGGGGATCGCGGTCGCCGTCACCGGGGTCGTCCTGGCGGGCGGTCCGCAGTTGCGGGGTGCGCCCGTGCAGCGGCAGACCATCCTGCTGACACTCGTCGCCGCGCTCGGCTTCGGCACGGTGTTCGCCCTGATCGCCGAGGCGTCCACCAGCGTCACCGGTCTCTTCCTCGCGCTGTTCGTGCAGCGCCTGACGAACGTGGCCACCGGCGGGGCCGCGCTCTGCGTCGCCGTACGGCGGGGCCGGACCGCGCTCCCGGAGGGCG
>NZ_JAWOAI010000314.1:0-11785 GCF_033194735.1 Streptomyces sp. W16 | reverse complement strand
GCGGCCGTCGGCGCCGTCTCGTACCGGGAGACCCGGCGGGGGAGCGGGGTCGGCTCGTCCTCGGCGCGCATGTGCTCGGACGTGACCGGCTCGGGTCTGCTCAGGGTGATGGACGGGCGCGGTCCTGAGTCCGAGGCGGCCCAGGAGGGAGCCGGACGGCGCTGGTCCTCGCCGGAGTCGACGGCTCCCGACCTGGCGGGGGCGAGCGCCTTGTCCGGTCCGGCGTGTGCTGCCGCCGAATCGCCGGAGGCCAGCGCGCTCATCCGCAGCAGCAGCGTCGCCGGGATCGTGATCTCGGACGTCACACCGCCGCCCGGTGTGCGGGCCAGCGTGACGTCGATGTCCCAGCGGCGGGCCAGCGTACCGACCACGAACAGGCCGAGCACCTTCGTCGGCACCAGGTCCAGACGCTCGCGGCGGATCAGCCGGGCGTTCTCCTCGGTGATGCGCTCGGCGCTCATCCCGAGGCCGTGGTCGGCGACCACGATCAGCGCGTCGTCGCCGTCGGTGCGGACGACCACCTCGACGGGGCTGCCCGCGGGGGAGAACGAGACCGCGTTCTCCAGGAGTTCGGCCACCATCAGCGTGAGGTCGCCGATGATGTCGGGCTCCACCATGATCTCGGTGTCGGCGCGCAGCCCGACCCGCTGGAAGCCCTCGATCTGGCCGAGCGCGGCCCGTACCACGTTGGTGAGTTCGGTGGGTCCGCCGTCGAGCACCGTCTCGCGGATGCCGGCGAGCAGCATCAGACTGTCCGCGTTGCGGCGCAGACGTACGGCGATGTGGTCGATGGAGTAGAGGCGTTCGAGGAGTGCCGGGTCGGTCTCGCCGCGCTCCACCGCGTCGATCAGCGCGAGTTGACGGGTCGTCAGGTTGCTGACGCGGCGGCCGACGTTGCCGAACATCTCGGCGACGTTGCGGCGGCTGACGACCTGGCGGGCCAGCAGTGCGGCGGCCGTGGTCTGCACATGGTTGAAGGCCTCGGCGAGGTCGCCGATCTCGTCCTTCGCGGTGACCGGCATGTCCCGCAGCAGCGGCGGCCCGTCGTCCTCGGCGTCGTCGTCGGCCACCCGGGCCAGTTCGCGGCCCGCGACCTCGGCGACCTGCTTCGCGGCACCCGTGAGGGCCTGCACCGGGCGGACCACCGAGCGGCGCACGATCACCGAGAAGACGATCCACAGCGCGAAGCCGAGCAGCGAGAGGTTCAGCAGCAGCCCGGCACGCCAGGAGGCGGAGCTCGACGCGCTGTCGGCGCGGGTGGCGATCTGGCCGATCAGCGAGTTGGTGATCTTCAGTCGGCTCTCGGCCTGCTGCGGGTAGGCGGGGTAGTCGCTCATGGCGTCCGCGAACGCCTTGCGGACCGCGCCGGGCGACTCGGCCTGCAGCCCGCTGGGGTCGATCTGCAGCTCGGCGTACGCCTCGGCGATCTCCCGCTGCGGGGTGGTGTGCTCGATGCCGGACAGGTGGTCGGCCTGCTCCTCGGTGGCGAACCGGGCGAAGCGGGAGGCCTGGTAGGTGTACAGGTCGTAGGAGCCGACGGCGTTGGTGAACTCGATGAGCGCGTTGCTGTCACCGGTCGTCGCCGAGAACACGCTGGTCTCGAACGAGCTGTGGGCGGCATCGGCCCGCAGCACGGAGTCCAGCAGGTTGCCGGTGAAGGTGGTGGCGAGGTTCGCGTTGTGCTCCAGGTCGAGCCCGTCGATCAGACCGTCCGAGGCGCTGGTGTACGCGGGGTCGATGTTGTCCGCGGGGAGATAGCTCTGCTCGACCGTGTTGCGCAGCGTCTCCAGGCCGTTGATCTCCCTGAGCGCCTGGGCCTCGCCGGCCGGCAGCCGGTCGCCGAAGGTGTCGCGCACCTTCTCGACCTGCTTGTCCACGGCCACCTGGGCCGCCCGGTAGGCGTTCTGCGAGGGGGTGCCGCCGTCGTTGGTGGCCTCGAAGCGGACGGAGAGCAGGATGGCCTGCTGGTGCTCCGCCTCCACGAGGTTCACCAGCTCGGCGACCTGGCCGCTGTCCCGCACCAGTCGGGCCGCGTCGCTCGCGTCCGTCGACTGCCCGATCTCATCGGTGATGAGATACGCCAGCAGCACCGCGACCACCGCGAGGGGTACGCCGACGAGCAGATTGAGCTTGCGCCTGAAGGGCCAACGGTCTGCGAAGCCCCGTATGGACACCAGGCCTCCTTCGTGGGGTGTTGTCACGGTACGCGCAGCGACACACGTGACTGTTTTTGATCGAAGCGGCCCCCGCACACCGCTGTGACCGACGCCAACTCCGGGGAGACTACCGCCTCTTTGAACGATCAAGTGCGTCGCCCTACGTCAAGAATCAATTACAAAGCGCCCGTGTTCGTGACCGGTCCGTTTACGTTGCCTTCACAACTGGGCACTCATTGAGGCCAATCGGTGACCAGAGTTCTCTTGACTGACCAAGAACCGGCTGGATTGGATCAGCGGAGTGCGGCATTCACGCCCCGCGCGTGGACGCCACAGCCATGCCTGCACGCCTGTGCCAACATCCAACCCCGGAACGGGAATTGTGACTTCTAAAGCGAAGAACAGCTGGTCCAGCACTAGGTACCCCGGCGCGGCGGCCATCGCCCTCGCCGCCACGGCTGCGCTTGTCACGGGATGTGGGTCGTCCTCCGACAGCAAGTCCGACAACCCCCTCTCGGGCGGCAAGGCCAGTGGCGACACGGTCGTCGTCGGCTCGAACAACTTCGCCGAGAGCATCCTGATCGCCGACATCTACGGCGAGGCCCTCAAGGCCAAGGGCGTCAAGGTCACTTACAAGCCGAACATCGGCAGCCGCGAGACGACGTACGGCCTGCTCAAGAACGGCACCATCACGGTGCTGCCCGAGTACAACGGCGCCCTGCTGGCCTACCTCGACCCGAAGGCCACCCCGGCGACCCTCGCCGCGACCACGGCCGCGATCAACGCCAAGCTCGACACCAAGCTGACGCTGCTGGACCCGGCCGCCGCCGAGGACAAGGACACGGTCACGCTCAACGCGGAGACCGCGAAGAAGTACAACCTCACGTCCGACTCCAGCATCGCGGACCTCAAGTCCATCGCCAAGGACCTGGTCATCGGCGCCTCGCCGGAGTTCCAGACCCGGCAGCAGGGCCTGGTGGGCCTGAAGTCCGTCTACGGCCTGGAGTTCAAGTCCTTCAAGGCGCTGGACGCGGGCGGCCCGCTGACGGCCGCCGCGCTGAAGAAGAACACCGTGCAGGCGGCGGACCTCTTCAGCACGGACCCGACCATCACCAAGGAGAAGCACGTCACGCTCCAGGACCCGAAGCGGCTCTTCGGCTTCGAGAACGTGCAGCCCCTGGTCTACAAGAGCGGCCTCTCCGCCGCCGGTGTGGCCGCCCTCGACGCGGTCTCCGCGAAGCTCGACACGGCGACCCTGCTGGACCTCGACACCCAGGTGGGCTCCCAGAACAAGGACCCGCTGGACGTGGCGAAGGCCTGGCTGAAGACGGCCGGCCTGAGCTGACCCGTTCCGCCGCCGACGCGGGTGCCTCCGTTCTCCGGGAGGCACCCGCGTCGGCGTGCCCGGACGCTCAGTAACCGACGTGGAACGTCGCGTCCTGCTGCTCGGTCGTCGTCGAGATCGGGTCGATGCGCAGCACGTAGTTGGAGTGCCGGATGTAGCGGGTCGGGTTGTTGTACGACCGGAAGGACGCCCAGGAGGAGTCGGCGAGCCCCGCGGTCCGGTAGAACGTGGCGTCCCCGGCGAACGTCGACGTGCCGTCGTTCACGTCGAGTTGGAGCGCGTAGTTGTAGTGCCGCAGGTACCGGGTCGGGTAGTTGACCGACTGGAAGGACACCCCCGCGCTGTCCGCGAGACCGGGCACCAGGGTCCACTGCGAGTCGGTGTACGGGTCGAAGGCGTACTCGTCTATCCGGCCGATGAAGTTGGAGTGCCGGACGTAACGGGCCGGGTAGTTGTAGGACTTGAGCCGGTTCCAGGCGGGCGTGCCCCACTTGGCGATCAGGTTGTTGTACTCGGTGGTGGTGATCGGCTGGATGCCGCAGTGCTTGGAGTTGAGCGGCTGCGTGTAGAGCTTCTGGTCCACGGCGGTCCAGGTGCCGGCGGCGAGGCTGCTGGTCTGCCAGGCGTAGAAGACGCCGTTGGGGTCCCAGGTGTCACCCCACAGGTACCAAGTGGAGCTGGACGTGAGCGACTTGACCAAGGTCGGGGCCTCGGTGCCGTTGTGCGAGACCGCCGTGCTGAACTCCGTGAAACTGCCCGGGTCCAGTGACGTGGACTTCGCGCCGACCAGCGTCGAACTCTTCTTGAAGTAGAGGTAGTTGACCCCGTTCACGCCCACGGCGAGATCACCGTCGATGACGTCGTAACCGGGGTCGAAGAACACCTGCGGATCACCGGCGGTCACGAAGTCGCTCGTGTAGTTGACCATGATGACGTTGTGGCCGCTGTCGTTGACGGCCGAGTAGATCACCCCGTACTGCCCGCGCCCCGCGTCCCAGTACGACTCCGGCGCCCAGGCGTGGGTGTCCAGGCTGTGCACCTTCATCCGCCGGTAGCCGGTGAAGGTGCGCAGATCGGTGGAGTCCCAGACGTGGATGTACTGGCTGACGTACGTCCAGTCGGTGCCGTTGAGGTCGGTGGCGAGGACCACGAAGGTGCCGTCCTGCTTGCGCAGGATGAACGGGTCGCGCAGGCCGAGGGAGCCCGCGGTGGGGGTGGCGACGGGGGCGTTCTGGTTGAGCGGGGTCCACTCCAGACCGTCGGGGCTGACGGCCAGGTGCAGACCGTAGTTGGCGCCCAGGAAGGTCGGCGACTCGGTGAAGTAGCACATGACGTAAGCCGAGTTGGTCGCCGCCTGGGCGCTGCCGGCGCCGAAGGTGAGCGCGCCGGTGGCCGCGAGGGGGACGGTCGCGGCCATGCCGAGGAAGAGGCGGCGGGAGGGGTGGGGGAGAGAGGGGACGGCCATGTGTTCTCCAGGGGATATGAGCGGCCCAGTGATCCATATCAACGTTCGACATTCCGAACGAGGTTCGGTAAGTCGATCAGAAGGTAGAGATGGGGCGTGTGCGCGTCAATGACACGGTCGTGCTTGGCCGGTTCTCGTCCTTCACCTGGGCATCTACTGAGGGCCTCCTGTGTGGATCGGGAGTTCCGTCCGCGTCCTGGCCGCCGCCCCGATCGCCACCGCGTCACCGCCCAGCCGCGCCGGCAGCACCCGCACCGGATGACCGCTCACCGGCGGCTCCAGCGCCAGCGTCTCCCGGACGGCCGACTCGACCAGCGTCCACGACCGGCTGACACCCCCGCCGATCACACACGTCGTGACATCCAGCAGCCCCGCCGTGATCAGCAGCGCACGGGCGAGGCCGCGGCCCGCGTCCCGGTACACGGCGAGCGCGTCCGGGTCGCCGCCGTGGGCCGCCTCGGCGATGGCGCGGGCGGTACGGTCCACACCCGTCCGCTCCTGGTACCGCGCCGCGATCGACCGCCCCGACGCCAGCGTCTCCAGATGCCCCCGGCCGCCACATGTGCACGGCAGTTCACCGAACCCGGGAACATGGCCGATCTCGCCCGCCGCCCCGTGCGGCCCTTCGTAAAGGGCGCCATTCAGCCACAGTGCGCCACCCACCCCCGTGCCGAGCGTCATCCCGAGCACGTTCTCCTCACCCGCGACGGCCCCCTTCGCGACCTCCCCGCGCAGGAACGCGTTGACGTCGTTGTCGAGGAACGCCGGTACACCCAGGGCCTGTTCGACGGCCGCCGTCACCTCGAACCCGGCCCAGCCGCGAAACGAGTCGCTCGCCACGAGGATCCGCCCGGCCCGCGCGTCCACGAGCCCGGCCGCGCCGACCCCGACCCCGAGCAGCCGGGCGGGCGTACGGTCCAGCAGCAGCCGTAGCGCGGAGAGTGCGGCGGCGAGCATGGCCGCCCCGCCCTCGCTCGCCGGGGTCGGCACCTGCGTCCGGTCCAGGACGTCGAGTTCGGCCGTGCACAGCACGACCTGGGTGGTCGTCCCGCCGATGTCGACGCCGACGATCACCTGGGGAGAGTCCCTCACGCGCCGGCCTCCGTCCCCAACGCGACCCGGTGCTCTCTCCGTTGACGCTGAAGCACCGGATCAGGGACCGGTACGGCGGCGATGAGCCGGCGCGTGTACTCGGTCTCCGGGTGCAGCAGCGTGCTCATGGTCGGCCCCTGTTCCTCGACGCGTCCGCTCCTCATCACGACGACCCGCCCCGCGAACTGCTGCACCACGGCGAGGTCGTGCGAGACGAAGAGACATGCGAACCCGAGCTCCGCCTGCAACTCGGCGATCACTTCCAGCACGGTCTGCTGCACACTCACGTCCAGCGCGCTCGTCGGCTCGTCCGCGACCAGCAGCCGCGGTTCGAGGACCAGTGCCCGCGCGAGACTCACCCGCTGCCGCTGCCCACCGGACAGCTCGCGAGGCCCACGTCGCGCCAACTCCCGTGGCAGCCGCACCAGTTCGAGTACCTCGGCAACCCGCTCCCGCCGATCGGCGGCACCCATCCCACGCCGGTGCACCCGCAGCGGCTCGGCCACGCACTCCGCGACACTCATCCGCGCGTCCAGCGAGGCCACCGGGTCCTGCAGCACCACACCGACCCCGGCCAACAGGGCCCGTCGCGCCCGCCCCCGCGCCTTGCGCAGATCGGCCCCGAAGAGCGAGACAGCGCCCGACTCCGGCGCCACCAGCCCAAGAGCCACCCGCGCGGCGGTCGACTTCCCCGACCCGGACTCACCGACGAGCCCCACGGTCTCCCCGGCCCGCACGGTCAGTGACACATCCTCCAGCGCACGCACGGCACGCGGCCCACGCCCGAACTGCACACTGACATCCCGGAGTTCGACGACCGGCGCTCCCTCGGCCTCCTCTCGCACGACGCCCACCGGCTCGCTCACCGCAAGCCGGGGCACCGCCTCCAGCAACCGCCGCGTGTACTCATGCGTGGGCCGCAACAGCACTTCCTCCACCGCCCCCGTCTCCACGACCTCCCCCTCCAGCATCACGGCCACCCGGTCGGCGAAATCGGCGACGACCCCCATGTTGTGCGTGACCAGCAGCACCCCTGTCCCGGAGTCGACGGCCAACGCCCGCAGCAGATCGAGGATTTCGGCCTGCACGGTGACGTCAAGCGCGGTGGTCGGCTCGTCCGCCACCAACAACCCGGGCGAGTTGGCGATGGCCATGGCAATCACAACCCGCTGCCGCTGCCCGCCGGACAACTGGAACGGAAAGGCGGAAGCCCGCCGTTCAGGCTCGGGAATCCCGACCCGGCGCAGCAACCCAACTGCCTCCGCAGCGGCCTCCTGCCGGGAGACGTCCCGATGATTCCGTACAACTTCCGCTATCTGCTTGCCGATTCGGGTCAGCGGATCGAGAGCGGTGGCCGGTTCCTGGAACACCATCGAAGCCGTACGCCCCCGCAGTCGCGCGAGTTCGGCCTCACCGGCCCCCACGACATCCGTACCGCCGACCGTAACGCCCCCGGAGGCACGGGCGTTGCCGGGCAACAGCCCGAGCGCGGCGAGCGCCACGGTCGACTTCCCGGACCCGGACTCACCGACGAGGGCGAGCGTCTCACCGGGCGCCACCCGCAAGGACACCCCGCGTACGGCGGGCACATCACCGCTCTCGGTGGAGAAGGTGACGCCCAGATTCGCTATCTCCAGGATGTTGTTCATCCCCGTCCCCTCACGTCGAAGGCGTCGCGCAGCCCGTCGCCGATCGCGTTGAACGCGCAGACGACGAGGATGATCGCGAGGCCCGGTGGCACGATCAGCCACCAGCGTCCCGAGTAGGCGGCCGTCAGCCCGGCCGACAGCATGCCGCCCCAGTCGGTCGACGGCGGCTGAACTCCCAGCCCCAGATAGGACACATAGGCGACGAGCAGGATCGCGTCGGCGACCTGGAAGGTGGCCGCGACGACGATCGTCGACACCGAGTTGGGCAGGATGTGCCGGGTGATGGCCCGGCTGTGCGAACCGCCGATGGCGCGCAGGGTCAGCACATAGTCCCGGCTCTTCAAGGTCAACGTCTCCGCCCGCACCAACCGCGAAGGCACGAGCCAGGACACCAGCCCCAGGATGACGATCAGCCCCGGCACGCCCGGCGTGGTGATCGCCGACACGACCAGCAGGATGAACAGCGCGGGGATCGCGATCCCGGCGTCCACGACCCGCATCATCACCGCGTCGACCCACCCACCGGCGTATCCGGCGACCGACCCCCACAACGTCCCGATGACGGTGGCGAGCACCCCGGCCGCGAGCCCGACGAGCAACGACACCTTCCCGCCGTACATGAGCCGCCCGAGCTCGTCATGCCCGACGGCGTCCGTACCGAGCCAATGGGAGCCGCTGGGGCCGAGGTTGACCTGCGTGAGATCGGTATGGGTCTGATCGGTGGAGTAGAGAAGAGGCCCGACGAAGCAGAACAGAAAGAAGAGGGCAACTACTACGAGTCCGGCGACGGCAAGTTTGTTGCGCGCGAAGCGCGCCCTCAGGGGCGCGGGGAACTGCGCGAGCAACCCCCACCGGCTGGCACTTTGAACACTCACGCCCGACCCCCCTTGACCCGAGGATCAACAACTCGCTGCACGACATCCGCAAGCAACGTCCCCACCACCGTCGCCACAGAGATCACCAACACACACCCCAACAGCACCGGATAGTCCGAAGACTGAGCCGCACTCCAGAACAACAGCCCCATCCCCGGGTAGTTGAAGAGCTGCTCAACAACCAACGCACCGCCGAACAACACCGGCACGTAGTACCCCAACATGGCGATCACCGGCGTCAACGAGTTCCGGAAGACGTGCTTGAAGAGGATCGCCCGCTGCCGTGAACCCCCCGCCCGAGCCGTCCGCACATAGTCCTCGGAGAGGTTCTCCAAGGTCGCCGCCCGCATGTACCGACTGAACACGGCGACCATCGAAGCTGCCCCCGTCACCACAGGCAGCACCAACGCGACGGGATCCGCGAAGACTTGAGCCACCGTGTCCCCCTGTGGCGCCTGCGAAGGAAACCAGCGCACGACCTGCGTGAAGACCATCACCAGCACAAGTCCCAGGAAATACACGGGAGTCGAGTACGCGACGAAACTCAACGTGGTGATCACATAGTCGGCCGGCTTGTTGCGCCGCACCGCCTGCCACATGCCCAGCGGAATGGCGAGCGTCAGCCCGACAACGGCCGACAGCACGGTCAACACCAGTGTTTTCGGCAGCCGTTGCGCAATGAGCTGCGACACCGCCTCGTTCAGGGTGTACGACGTGCCGAGGTCCCCGTGCAGCAACTGCCGCAGGTAGTACAGGTACTGCACGGGCAACGGCCGGTCGAGCCCCTGGTCGTGGTCGAACAACGTGATCTGCTGGGGCGTGGCCTGCGGGCCGAGGATCCCGCGTGCGAGACCCCCGGGCAGCGCGTGCAGCAGACCGAAGACCACGACCGTCACGATGAGGATCACGACGAGCGCCTGGGCGATCCGCCGGGTCAGATACAGGAGGGTGTCCATGCCTCAGCTGGTCCACTTCCACTGTGCCGGGTGGAAGTTGGCGAGCGGGTCCTGCGAGAAGCCGCCGAGGCCGTTCTTGACCACGGAGATCTGGTAGTCGGGCTCCGGCAGCCAGATCACCGGCAGGTCTTTGGCGAGGGCCGCGCTGTAGTCCTGGACCGCCTGCGTCGAACTCGACGTCGTGGACGCGGAGATGAGCTTGTCGACATCGGCGTTGGAGTAGTTGCCGAAGTTCGCGCCGCCCTTGGTCTGGAAGAGCGAGTCACCCGTCGGGAAGGCCGGGAAGTACCAGCTGCCCGCCGTACCGAAGTAGGAGAGCTGCCACTTGCAGATCGACTGCGAGGCGGTGCACTGCGGGGTCTGCGACAGCACGGAGTTGACCGGCGCGGTCTTGATGGAGAACTTGATACCGGTCTTCGCCAGCGAGGACTGGATCGCGCTCATCATGTTGTCGGTCACCGTCGAACCGGACTGCGACAGCACCTGCATCTGGAACTTCGTCCCCTTGGCGACCCCTGCACCGCACTGCGCGGCGCCGGTGCCGGGGCTCGTGCAGGTCATCACCCCGCCCTGCTCGCTCCAACCATGGCTGCTGAGCAGCGACTTGGCGGCCGAGGTCGAGAACGGATACGGGTCGCTCTTCTGCGCGGCCGACAGGAACGACGAGGTCTGCGCCTGCGGGACCGGCCCGTATCCGGGCACCGCCGTCCCGTTGAAGATGACCTTCGCCAGAGTGCTCTGGTCGATCGACCGCTGCACGGCCTGCCGGGCGTAGAGCTGCTTGAACACGGCACCCATGGAAGGGTTGTTGAAGTTGTACGGCATGTAGGTGATCGCCCAGCCGGACCACGGCTTCACCGTGTAGCCCCGCGCGGTGAAGCTGTCCTTCTGGTCGAGGTCGGTGGCCTCGATGTAGCCGTAGTCGACGCTCCCGGAGCGCAGCGCGTTCTTCTCCGCGTCCGCCGTCGTGAAGGGGAGGAGGTTCACGGTGGGGATGCCGGCCTTCTCACCGCCGTCGTACTTCGTGTTGGCGGCGAGGACGACCTTGCCGGCCGTGGAGAAGGACTTCACGGTGTACGGGCCGCTGACCGTCTTCCACAGGGCGTTCGTGGCGTACCCGTTGATGTTCTTCGCCGCGCTGTTGAGGTACGTCCAGTCCTTCTTGGCGTCCCCGGCCTTGTCCCACACGTGCTGGGGGAGCGGGTTGATGGAACTCAGCTCGTTGGCCAGCATCCACTGCGGGTTGTAGGCCTTGTCGAAGGTGATGGTGAAGTGCCGGGCGTCCACGGTCTTGAAGGACGTCCAGTTGTCCGGCGCCTTGCCCGGGTTGTAGCCCGCCCACTGCGCTTTGTTCGCCTTGATGAGGTCGAACCAGAACTTCACGTCGGCGGAGGTGATCGGCTTCCCGTCGCTCCACTGCCGCTCGCCGAGGGTGATCGTGACGCTCTTGTTGTCGGCCGCGAAGTCCGCCGCGGTCGCCACCGAGCCCTTCTTGTTCCAGCCCATGGCCCCGGTCGAGCCGTCATAGGCGATCAGCGGCTCCCACAGCGCGTTCGCGATGGAGATGTTGTTGGTGTTGAGGTGGGCCGCGGTGCCGATCGGCAGGATCCAGTTCGGGGTGAAGTTCGCGGGCAGCGCGTAGTCGATGGCGTCGCGCGACCCGGAGGACGACGTACCGCTCGACCCGGAACAGCCCGCGAGCAGCAGCGAGGCCGTGGTCAGGGAGGCACCGGCGAGGAGTCTCTTGCGGACAGGGGACATGGTTCTCCTCGGAAGAAGAGGGGCGGAGGCGGGAGTGAGGACAGTCAACGGCCCCTGTGGGCGAAGAAACAGGCGTGCCGCTGTAAAAAGCCTGTTACTGCCGTTCTGGAAAAAGCGAACAGGCCGTCCGAGTGACTTACGCTCGTCGCCTCGATCACCCGAGCCGGAAGTAACTTCCCTCATGCCTGAAAAAAGTGCGCACCGCCGGAAAAGCACCTCGGGCGTCTCCTCACTGGCCGAGCACGTCCTCGAACTCCTCGCCTCCGGGCAGGCCGCGACCCGCACCGACCTCGCCGAACTGCTCGGCGCCGCGCCCTCGACGATCTCCCTCGCGGTGAGCCAGCTGGTGTCCCTGGGCCTGGTCGCCGAGCACGGCACGCGCTCCTCCACCGGCGGCCGACCGCGCAAGGTGCTGCGGCTGGGCGGCAGCGACGGCTTCGCGGTCGCGGCCGAGCTCGGCGGCAAGCACGCGCATGTGGGCGTCGT
>NZ_JAWOAI010000313.1:0-11866 GCF_033194735.1 Streptomyces sp. W16 | reverse complement strand
TCTCGGCACGCAGCAGGCGCCGAACGGGCAGGGAGGCCTGGGCGGCCAGGGCGGCCCCGAGGGACAGGGCGGCACGGGCGGTTCCGGCGGTACGGGCGGGCAGAACGATCCCTTCGGCGGGTCCGGCGGGACGGGTGGTTCCGGTGGTACGGACGGTGCGACACCCGCGCCCAGCCAGTCGGCGCAGCCGAAGGTCAAGGCCGGCGGCACCGTGACCGACTCGCTCGACGGCATCAGCTTCACCGTGCCGTCCGACTGGTACGGCCAGGTCATCGAGGGCGGCGCGTCGGTCACGTCGAACACGTCCTACAAGTGCCCCGGCGACACCACCAAGTCGTGCACCGACGGCGGCGCGTACTCGGCCCCCGCGGTGTTGCTGGGCACCAAGGGCAGCACGGCCGAGGCGGTCGCGAAGGCGGACATCGCCGCCAACGCCAAGGAGTCCTACGGCGGTACGGTCTACGGCAGCATCACCTCGCACGAGGTGCTGGCGTCCAAGGCCGTCACCGTGGCCGGGCAGAAGGGCTATCTGGTGCGCTGGAAGGCGGTCACCAGCAAAGGCGCGGACGGCTATGTCGAGTCGCTCGCGTTCCCGTCGCCCGCGAGCACCGGCCAGATGGTCGTGGTCCGCTTCGGTGTCGACGTGGGTCAGAAGGAGTCCGTGATCGACGAGATCACCGCGAACATCAAGGTGGCCTCGGGCGGCGGCGACGGCCAGACGATCTGACCCGGCACACAGTCGGCCGGGTGGGGTTCCTCTCCGCTCAAGAGGAACCCCACCCGGCCGGGGGGTGCGCGCCGCCCCCGTCCCCACGGTGCGGCGCGATCAGGCCACCGTCCAGTCATCCCATGGACGGCGGCCTGGTTCTCAGGTGAGGCCGAGTGCGGGCAGCACCGCGGCCTCCACGAATCTGACCAAGTAGTCGGGGTCGGCGTAACAGCCCTCCAGGACGGGACGGGCCCGCAGGACGCCGAAGATCTGGGCGGGGACGTACGGCAGGGCCGGATGGTCGGCCGGGATCTCGCCGCGTTCCACGCCACGACGCAGGATGTCCTCCAGCGCGGCGATCTCGGGGTGCACGAGCGCCTCACGGACCGCCTGGGCGAGTTCGCTGTCCTGGATGACGGCGTGACCGAGCGCCGAGACGAGTTTCGTGTCCTTCGCCGACCACGCGCCCGCCGCCCGCGCGGCCTCGCGCAGATCCTCCGCGAGGGAGCCCGTGTCGATGCCGGTGAAGTGCACCCGGCGGTTGGCGCGCAGCGCGGCGGCGACGAACTGGGGCTTGGTCCCCCACTGCCGGTACAGCGTGGACTTGCTGCACCGGGTGCTGGTGGCGACGCCCTCCATGCTGACGGAGTCGTAGCCGCATTCTCTGATCTGTTCGAGCACGGCGTCGAAGAACTCCCGCTCACGCTCGGGCGTGATCTTGGAGCGGCGCGAGGCGGCGACCGTGTCCGGTCCGTCCTCAGCCTGCGACGTCATGGCTCTTCTCCTCGCTCGGCCCGCGGACCCTGGGTCCGCTCTCCAGTGTGTCTCGTTTCGCTATCGATACGCCAGTGTACCGGTACTCCACCGTATCGGTACCCGCTCGTATCGGTACACTGGCGTATCGGAACGAACTCGTACCGATGAGTTCGGTCCGCCGGAAGGGTCACAAGCCCTGCCAGCACCACCACACGCACCACCGTCAGCGAAGGGGCCGGGGGATGAATGCCCGAACCGAGCCTGCAGAGAAGGGGACCAGCGCGATAGCGCGGCCTCCGCTCGTCCGTGAGCTCCTGCTCGTCGCAGGACTCTTCCTCGTCTACAAGTTCGGCCGCCAGCTGGCGACGGGCCACACCGGTGAGGCCCTGCACAACGCCCGCCACGTGTGGGACCTGGAACGGACCCTGCGTCTCCCGAACGAGGGCTCGGTGCAGTCGGTGCTGCTGCACAGCGACACCCTCGTGCACATCGCGAACACCTTCTACGCGACCGTCCACTTCCCGGCCACCGTCGCCTTCCTGGTCTGGCTGTACCTGCGGCGCCCGGCGCACTACGTCTGGGCCCGCCGGGTCCTGGCGACGGTCACCTCGGCCGCCCTGGTCCTGCCCTTCGTGTTCCCGCTCGCGCCCCCGCGCATGCTGGCCGCGACGGGTCTGGTCGACACCGCCAAGGTCTACGGCCCCTCGGTGTACGGCCCGCCGACCAGCGACCACCTCTCGAACCAGTTCGCGGCGATGCCCTCGCTGCACTTCGGCTGGGCGCTGATGGTGGCGATCGGCCTGATCGTCGCGACCCGGTCCCGCTGGCGCTGGCTGTGGCTGCTGCATCCGCTGGTCACGCTGGTGGTGATCGTGGGCACGGCGAACCACTACTGGCTCGACGCGATCGTGGCCACCGCCATGCTCGGCATCGCCCTCGCGCTGATCCACCCGCCGCACCGGACGGCGACCACGGCAGGCCGCGGTCAGCCGGAGCTCGCCCCCGAGAAGCAGCCGGTTCTCGTCGGAGCGGGCCGATGAACGCCACCCTCGTCGCCGTCGTCCTCTCCCTCTTCTCGGCCGTCGCCTACGCGGCTGCGGCCGTGGCCCAGGAACGGCTGGCGTCCCGCAACTCCGACGCGGGCATGCTGCGGCTGCTCGCCACCGGATCCTGGTGGTGGACGGTCGTGCTGAACGCGTCGGCCGCGCTGCTGCACGTGGTGGCCCTGAAGTACGGTCCGCTGACCGTCGTACAGCCGCTGGGCGCGCTCACCCTCGTCGCCGCCGTGCCGATGGGCGCGCGGGTGGCCGGGCGGCGGGTCAGCGTGAGCGAATGGCGGGGCACCGCGCTCACCCTGCTCGGCCTGTCGGCCCTGCTGGTCACGGCGTCCGGGCCCCAGCCCGACCAAGTCCTCACCGTTCCGCAGGCGTTGGCGGTCGCGGGCGCGACGTCCGCGCTGATCGGCCTGCTGGCCCGGCGCGGTTCGAAGCCCGGGCTACGGCATGCCTCGGCGTCCGGTGTCGCCTCGGGTGTCGCCTCCGCGCTGACGCAGACCGTGACGGTCGCGGCGACGGACCGCTCGGGCCCGCTGCTCAGCGCGCAGGTGGTCGGAGTCGCCCTGCTGGTCGCGGTGTTCGCGGCAGGCGGGCTGCTGCTGTCGCAGACCGCCTACCGGGGCGGCCTCGGTGCCCCGCTCGCGGTGGTGACCCTGGCGAACCCGCTGGCCGCCGCCGCGATCGGCCTGGCCCTGCTCGGCGAACGCCTCCAGGGCGGCGCGGCCGGCATCCTCCTCGCGCTGGCGGGGGCCGCACTCGCGTCGTGGGGTGTGGTGCTGCTGACCCGGGTGACCCCGGTCGTGCCGTTGCCGAACGAGTACGGCGACCACGATCATCCCGTGGCCGCCGTGCTGGCGCTGGAGCCCGAATCGGCCTCCCTGGAACCGGCGTTGATGCCCCGGCAGCCGAACCGACGGTCCGAGCCGGGGCATCTCACCGCGCTGTGACCGGGGCCTGTCCGGCGGATCAAGTCGCAGAAAACCAACGGCCCCTCATCAGTGCCGGTGAGCGGGGTGTGGCGCGTGCAGCTGCAAGGCGGAGGAGGGAGTCGACGCGATGGGGGTCCCCCCGGTCGAGCGAAGCCGAGACTGGGGGAGTCGGCGACCGACGACAACGCGGCTGGGGGTCCCCCCACGCCTTTAAGGCAGTGGGGGAGTGCGCGCCACACCCCGCGTCTGCGGCATGATCCGCCGGACAGGCCCCGGGGTCAGCCGAGGCCGCGCGAGTCCTGCTTGAGGGCGGTGTCGACGGTCAGCGCCGTCGCCACCACCAGGCTCAGCAGCGGCTCGGGCAGCTGGTAGTGGATCTGCAGGACGTAGTTGTCCGCGGTGGTGAACATCGTCTTGGCGAGGCCTTCCCAGGTCTTGGTGATCCGGGCGACCTCGTTGTCCGCGTGGTCGACGATGGCGAAGTTCCAGGCCCGCCAGTTCTCGGCCTTGATCGCGCCGATCTGCCGGCCGTTCGCGGTCAGCGCGAAGTTGATCTTCCCGATCATGTTCTGCTGCACGATCTCGCCCACCGGCGAGCCGTCCGGACGGGACACGATCACCCTGGACTTCATGATCTTCGCGGGCCTGGTCAGCACCAACTGCGGCTGCCCGTGGGCGTCCCGGATCTCCAGCCGGTGGGTCAGGAACTGGTCGAGGCTGGAGACGAAGCGCAGCGCCTTCTTCAGCGTGCTCTGGCCTATCTCGGTGACCGAGCCGATCAGATTGCCGTTCTGATCCATGACCGTGTACTCGTTGGTCAGCTCGATCAGCTTGGCCTTCTGGTTCACCACGAGGACCGGTTCGCTGAACAGACCGCCACCGCCGGGGCCGCCCCCGGCGACCCCGGCCTGCGTCTGCACCTGGCGCTGGACCCGCGGATCCGGCCCCGCCTGCTGCTGCGGCACGGCCTGCGGCTGCGCCTGCTGGTCCGCGTTGGTGTGCTCGGTCCACTTCGCGCCGTCCCAGTACCGGAGGGTCTGGGGTGCTCCGTGCGGATCCGGGTACCAACCTGCAGGTGTGTTCGAATGCGTGGTCACCGGGGCACACTACCGCGAGTGCCCCGGAATACAACCGGCTCTACGGGAGCGGTCACACCCGCCCGATCGCCGGGTCGCTGACCCCCGGGCGGCCGTTCTCGACATGTCCGGCGAATCGCCGCAGGAAGCCCGCGTCGCCGTCGGAGGTGACCGTCAGGTCGTACCACCGCTTGCTCGCGCCCAGGTCGAAGGTGTGCCGCACGGTGGCGCCCGCCCGTACCTTGACGGCCTGCGACCGGCCGCCGTAGCCGTCGGCGACCTTCAACTGCACTGTCCCGGAGCCCTTGTTGGTGAAGGTCAGCTCGACGTCGTCGCCGCAGTCGCGGGCGGTGACCTCGGGTCCGGCGCTCTTGCCGGGGCCCTTGAAGACGCGCAGGAAGCCGTTCGGACCGTGCACGGTGAGATCGTAGGAGCCGTTCGAGTAGGCCGAGTTCCAGGTGTCCGAGACGGTCCTGCCTGCCTCGGTGGTGTAACTCCAGGGCCCGTCCGTGCGGTTGGCGGAGGTGACCAGGAAGTTGGCGCCGGCCTTCGCGCCGGAGGCGAAGGCGAGCGTGAACTTCCCGGCCGCCGGGTCCGCCGAACCGTCCACCGCCGACGCGTACTTGAGCGGGCGGGCCGGGCGCAGTCCGCGTTCCTGCTTCGGCAGCGCCGGGTTGGCGGGCGGGGTCGGCACATAGTCGGGGTGGCGGTTCTTGTCCGGCGGCCGGTAGCCGTCGGTGTCCGGGAGCGGGACCTTCTTGACGTCCTTGTGGGAGAAGTCGAAGGCACCGGTCAGGTCGCCGCAGATCGCGCGCCGCCAGGGCGAGATGTTGGGCTCGTGGACGCCGAAGCGGGTCTCCATGAACCGGATGACCGAGGTGTGGTCGAAGGTCTCCGAGCAGACGTAACCGCCCTTGCTCCAGGGCGAGACGACGATCATCGGCACCCGCTGGCCGAGGCCGTAGGGGCCGGCCGGGTGGCTCGCGTCGCCCTTGAAGAGGTCGGGGCCGACGTCGACGGTCGACTTGCCCTGCGCGGCCGAGCCCGGCGCGAACGGTGGGACCAGGTGGTCGAAGAAGCCGTCGTTCTCGTCGTAGGTGATGAACAGGGCCGTCTTCGCCCACACCTTCGGGTCGGAGGTCAGCGCGTCCAGGACCTGGGAGACGTACCAAGCACCGTAGTTCGCGGGCCAGTTGGGGTGCTCGGTGAACGCCTCGGGGGCGACGACCCAGGAGATCTTCGGCAGCGTGCCGCCCTTGACGTCGGCCTTCAGCCGGTCGAAGAAGCCCTCGCCCTTGGTGGCGTCGGTGCCGGTGCGGGCCTTGTCGTAGAGCGGGTCGCCGGGCTGGGCGTTCTGGAACTGCTTGAAGTAGAGCAGCGAGTTGTCGCCGTAGTTGCCGCGGTAGGCGTCCTGGATCCAGCCCCAGCCGCCGGCCGCGTCGAGGCCGTCGCCGACGTCCTGGTAGATCTTCCAGGAGACTCCGGCCTTCTCCAGACGCTCGGGGTACGTCGTCCAGCTGTAGCCCGCCTCGTCGTTGCCGAGGACGGGGCCGCCGCCGACGCCGTCGTTGCCGGTGTAACCCGTCCACATGTAGTAGCGGTTGGGGTCGGTGGAGCCGATGAACGAGCAGTGGTACGCGTCGCAGATGGTGAAGGAGTCGGCGAGCGCGTAGTGGAACGGGATGTCCTCGCGGGTCAGGTACGCCATCGTCGTGGAGCCCTTGGACGGCACCCACTTGTCGTACTTGCCGCCGTCGAACGCGGCGTGCCCGTCGTTCCAGCCGTGCGGGAGGTCCTGGATGAACTGCAGGCCCAGGTCGTCGGCCTCGGGGCGGAAGGGGAGGATGTCCTTCGTGCCGTCCGACTGGTACCAGACCGGTTTGCCGTCCTGCCGGGTCACGACCGGACGCGGGTCGCCGAAGCCCCGGACGCCTCTGAGTGAGCCGAAGTAGTGGTCGAAGGACCGGTTCTCCTGCATCAGGACGACGATGTGCTCGACGTCCTCGATGCTCCCGGAACGGTGGTTCGCCGGGAGCGCGGCGGCACGCTCGATGCTGTTCGACAGTGCCGTGAAGGCCGTGGTGGCACCCGCGAGTTGGAGAAAGCGACGCCGATTGACTTCGGACATGGGTGAGGCACCTCTCATCCTGACGCGCGGCCGGCCGGAACATGGCGAAATGCGCGCGGTGCGAGTGTTCCAAGAGCAACAAACGTCAGGGAAGGGTCTGGTGGCGCCCATGTGAAACTCGTCCGTACGTGCGGGGGCGGAGGGGCGGGGCCGAACCGTCACGCCGTCGCCAGGGCCTCCGTGGGGGTGAGGCGGGAGGCCCTGATGGAGGGGTAGACGCCTGCGGCCATGCCGATCAGGACGGCGCCGCCGAAGCCGCCGGCCACCGCCGGGAGCGGGATCACCGGAGGCCAGCCCTGGTAGGCGGCGTAGCCGACGGTCGCCAGGATGCCGAGGACCGTGCCGGCCAGACCGCCGAGGCAGGACAGGGCCACCGACTCGGTGAGGAACTGGCCGCGGATCTGGCCCCTGTTGGCGCCCAGCGCGCGGCGCAGGCCGATCTCCTTGCGGCGTTCGAGGACCGAGATGACCATGGTGTTGGCCACACCGATCCCGCCCACCAGGAGGGCCACTCCGGCGAGGCCGAGGAAGAGCGCGGAGAACGTGGTCTGCGTGGCGCGTTTCGCGGCGAGGGCGTCGGAGGGGCGGCTGACCTGCACCATGCCGGGCAGTTCGGGGTAGATGGTCTGGGCGAGGACGTTGCGGACGGCGTCGATGCCGTCCTCCCTGGCCTTGACGTAGATGACGGTGGGGTGGCCGGTGAAGCCCAGTTGGGTGCGTGCGGCGTCCCAGCCGACCAGGACCGAGCGGTCGATGTCGGGCGACAGCGGGGTCTGCGCGAGGACGCCGATGACCGTGAACCAGCGGTGGGCGATGTAGATCTGCGGGGCGGGCCGACCCGGCACCACCTCGGCGATGCCCATCCGGGTGGCGGCCACCGAGCCGAGGACCGCCGTGGGGAACCGCTCGGTGCTCGCGCCGAGGTAACGCCCGGACCGGACCTCGGCGTTGATCGCCTGCAACAGGTCGGTCCTGCTGGCCAGGACGGCGAGGCCCGCGTAGTCGTCGGCGTCGACGCGGTCGTTGCGGAACACCTCGGCGTGGGTGTTGGCGACCGCGCTGGCCACCGTCACCGGGCCGATGCGGCGGACCATGTCCACGGACTGGGGCGGGAGTTGGATCGGCGGGGTCTGGTTGGGGATCGGCACGGCCTGGAGCATGTTGGTGCCGAGCGCGGAGAGCTGGTTCATCAGCGCCTTCTGGCTGGACGCCGGGATCCCGGTCACCACGATCATCGTGGCGATGCCGATCGAGATGCCCAGCGCGGACAGCGCGGCGCGCATCCGGCGGGTGTGGATGCCGAGCAGGCCGAGGCGCAGGATGTCCAAGGGGGCCAGGCGTACCGGCCTGATGTCGGCGACGGCAGGGACCGCGCGCGCCTTCGGTGTGGTGGTGGTCATGGCCGGCGTTCCCCATGGGTGTCGGTGAAGGTGTCCCTGCGGATGGCGAGGGTGTCGTCGGCGAGGTCGGCCGTGTCGATGGCCTGGGTGTCCTCGCCGTGGACGTCGGCGACCAGCCGGCCGTCGAGGATCTCCACCCTGCGGGGCAGCCGCGCCGCGATGTCACGGTCGTGGGTGATGATCGCGATGGTGGTGCCCTCGTCGTTCAGGGTGGTCAACAGCTCCAGTACGGCACGGCCGTTGGCGGTGTCCAGGGCGCCCGTGGGTTCGTCCGCGAGGACCAGGGCCGGGCGGTTGACCAACGCGCGGGCGATGGCGACCCGTTGGCGTTCGCCGCCGGAGAGCTGGTTCGGCAGATGCCCGGTGCGGCGCGCCAGGCCGACCCTGGCCAGTGCCTCCCGGGCCAGCGGAGCGCGCTGTCGTCGGGGAACTCCGGCGTAGAGCAGGCCTGTTGCGACGTTCTCGGCGGCGGTGAGTCCGTCGGTGAGGTGGAACTGCTGGAACACGAAGCCGAGTCGGCGTCCGCGCAGCGCGGAGAGCCGGCGGTCGGAGAGCGCCGCGACGTCCTGGCCGCCGATCTCCACGGTGCCGCTGGTCGGCCGGTCCAGGGTGCCCATGATGTTCAGCAGGGTCGACTTGCCGGACCCGGACGGGCCGACGATGGCGAGGAGTTCGCCCTCCTCGATGGCGAGCGAGACACCGTCCAGGGCCTTCACCCCGCCGGGGTACTCCATGCCCGCGTCGATCACGGCCAGTACCGGTCGGCTCTTCACGAGGTGGTCTCGACCTTCGTCCCGGCCGTGACACCGGCGCCGCTGATCTCGACCAGCCCCTTGGCGAACATCCCGGTCTTCACCGCGATCAGCCGGCCGCCGGGCAGCTGGACGGCGTAGCCGCCCTCGCTCAGCGCCAGCAGCGCGCCGACCGGTACGGCGAGCACGCCCTTGTGGCTCTCGGAGGTGAACGCCACCTGCACCGGGGCGGAGGTCAGCTTCCGGACCGCCCCGGTGTCGGACAGCGAGACGGTGACGGTGAGCTGCGCGGGGGCCGAACCGCCGCTGTCGCCCTGGGAGTTGTCGGTGGCGGCGGTGGAGCCGACCACGTCGATGGTCCCCTTCACGGTGGAGTTGTCCGGCAGGGTCACCGTGACCCGGTCGCCCCGGGACATCGTGCCGACCTGGGTCGCGTCCACCGGCACGGACACCTTCTTGGTGGTGGAACTGACCGTCATCAGGTCCCCGGTGGCGTCGTCGCCGCTCTGCGCCTGCACCGCGCCGACGCGCACCGCGCCGGACCTCACCGTCACGTCCCCGATGCCGAGCACTCCGGTGGCGGGCATCCCGACATGGGTCTGCCAGCGCCGGATCGCGGCCATCAGGTCGGCGGTGAGCACGCCGTCGCCCTCCTTCACCTCGACCGAGGTGGCGGTGGGGGTGGAAGTAGGGGCGGCGCTCGCGGAGGGGGCGGCCGTACCGCCCGTCTTGTCGGCACCCTCGGAGACACTGTCGTCGGCCGCGGCGACCGGGTGCTGAGTGACCCAGGTCCCCGCCCCCGGCTGGACCCCGATGTCGTAGCCGAGCTTCTTGAGGTTGTCGGCGACCACCCGCACGTCGGGTCCGGTGGTGCCCCGCGCGTTCAGCGTGCGGTAGAGGGGGGTGCCGCCGTAGAACACCGGTACGGGGACGTTGTCCACCTTGTACAGGGTGCGGCCCCGGGAGACGGTGGCTCCGGGTGCGGGCAGCCAGGTGACCAGTCCGGGCCTGGCGCCCTTGACCGGGGCCGCCTTGCTGTAGCCGAGGGTGCCGCTCAGGGTCTGGGCGTTGGACAGGTCGGTCTTCGTCACCGTCGCGGTGCCGACCCGGGCCGAGTCGGCGGCCGTCGTGGTGGGTTTCTTGTCTCCGTCCTGCCATACGGTGACGCCGAGCGCGGTCGCCGTGACGCCTGCCAGCGCCACGGCCCCGATCGTCAGGCGGCGCTTCCCGCGCCGGGGGCGGGCGTTGTCGTCGCTGGTCGTCGTCACTTGTACGCCTTCACCTCGCAGTCGTGGTCGAGCTTGTCCTGCTGGTCCTGGGTCAGGGTGGGCTCGCCGTCGTAGTTCCAACCGGAGCCGTCGGACAGGCCCTTGACCTTCAGGCCCCCGTCGTTGAGGCACCGGATGTATGTGCGGAAGTCGTCCATGTAGTGCGGGTTCTTCGCCGGGTCCTCCTCGGGCGGCTCGATCGGCCGCTTCGAGAGGCACGCGCTGAGGGCTGCCGGGTACTTGTCGGTCGATGCGGAGAGGGACCACTCGGTCGAGCCCGGCTTGTGTCCGGCGGGGACGCCGTGGTCGTGCAGGCAGTTCGTCCAGACCTGGTACAGCCGTGTGCGCTCTTCGTCGGTGCTGTCCACCCGCAGCTGTGGACGGCCCGACTCCGCGGCAGCGCTCGCCGACGCCGAAGTGCCGCTCGCGCTCGGGCTGTTGATCGAGACGACGCCCTTGTCCTTGGACGCGGTGCCGCCGTCGCCGTCCGAGCCGCCGCAGGCCGCCAGAAGGGAGAGGGCCGCCGCCGCGCCGAGGCCGGCGAGGACGGCTGAGCGCCTTCGATGGGTGAGTTTCGACATGGCGGCACCGTGGCCGGAGCTTATGAAGATCCTGTCAGGCCACCGTCAGACTCCTGTCTGATGTCGCGGCGGCGACCTTAGGGTGAGCCGCGTGAACGCATATGTCCTGGTGGCCGAGGACGACGTCAAACAGGCCGAGGTGATCCGCCGCTATCTGGACCGCGAGGGCCACTCCGCCCTCGTCGTCCACGACGGGCGCGCGGCGATCGACGAGGTGCGGCGCCGGCAGCCGGATCTGCTCGTCCTCGACGTCATGATGCCGCTCGTCGACGGACTGGACGTGTGCCGGGTGCTGCGCCGGGAGTGCGATGTGCCCGTGCTGATGCTGACCGCGCGCAGCACCGAGGAGGACCTCCTGCTCGGCCTCGACCTGGGCGCCGACGACTACATGACGAAGCCGTACAGTCCGCGCGAGCTGATGGCCCGCATCCGCACCCTGCTGCGGCGCACCCGGGCCACGGTCGCGGGTCCGGACGATCCCGTGATCCGGATCGGTGGCCTCGCCGTCGACCCGGTCCGCCGCACGGTCGGCCTCGCCGGACGCCAAGTGGTGTGCACGCCCGGGGAGTTCGAGATCCTCGCGGCGATGGCCGCCGAACCGGAACGGGTCTTCACCCGCCGCCAACTGCTCGCCCTGACACGGGGGTTCGACCGCTACATAACCGAGCGGACCATCGACGTGCACATCCTCAACCTGCGCAAGAAGATAGAAGCCGTCCCCCGTCGACCCGCCTATCTGCAGACCGTGTACGGCGTCGGCTACAAGCTCGTCGACGGCAGCCGTGCGCACTGAGGCAGCGGCCGGCGGCGGAACGGAGACCGGCTCCCCGGCCGGCGGCGAGGCGCGGCCCCGGATCAGGGTGCGGGCCAAAGTGCCCCTGCACAGAAGCCTGTTGGTCCGGTTGCTGGCCACCTCCGTGATGATCGCCGTCTGTTCGGTCGCGGCCACCGCCTGGCTGGCGGCGCGCACCACGAGCAGCGCCATCCAGCAGGAACAGGGCCAACTCCTGTCCTCCGACACCGAGATCTACGACACCCTCGTCGGCTACGCCGCCACGCACCGGGACTGGACCGGCGTCGCCCCCACCCTGCGCCGTCTCGCCGACCGCACCGGGCGCCGGATCACGCTGACCACGCAGACCCACCGCCCGCTCGCCACCTCGGCCGCCTCGGTCGCCACCCTCCCCACCAGGGCGTCGGCGGTCGTCGACC
>NZ_JAWOAI010000312.1:0-11917 GCF_033194735.1 Streptomyces sp. W16 | reverse complement strand
CGGCTGAGCTGGGCGGCCGGTGCGTGGCGGGGCGGGGGCGGGTGGTGGCGACGCTGCCGCTGGGAGGGGCGCTGTGACGGGACGGGAACCCGGCGACGAGGAGGACGCCGACGCGCTGCGGGTGGTACTCGCCGACGATCATCCCGTGGTCAGGACCGGGCTGGCCGCGCTGCTGGAGTCCGTGCGCGACGGGACCTCGCGGGTGCGGGTCGTCGGGGTCGCCGCGAGCGGGCGGGAGGCGGTGCGGGCGGCGGTGACCCTGCGTCCGCACGTGGTGGTGATGGACATCCGGATGCCCGATCTGAACGGCATCGAGGCGACCCGGGAGATCGGCCGGGTGGCTCCCCGGGTGGCCGTGCTGATGCTCACCATGGTCGAGGAGGACGACTCGGTGTTCGCGGCGATGCGGGCGGGCGCCCTGGGCTATGTCCTCAAGGGCGCGGGCCAGGACGAGATCGTCCGCGCGATCCGCGCGGTGGCCGCCGGTGAGGCCATCTTCGGCCCCGGTGTCGCCCGCCGCGTGCTCGGACAGCTCAGCAGACCGCCCGACCGGCCCGACCCGTGCCCGACGCTCACCCCGCGCGAACGGGACGTACTCGCCCTGATTGCCGACGGCCAGCCCAACTCGACGGTGGCCACCCGGCTGGGCCTCTCCCCCAAGACGGTCAGCAACCACATGTCGGCGGTCCTGGCCAAACTGGGCGTCGCGGACCGCGCGGGGGCGGTGGCCTGGGCGCGGGAGGCGGGGCTCGCCCGACCTCCGGACGCGTGAGGGCGTATTACGGCCGTAGCGCCCGCATCAGCAGATCCGCGAGGTGGTCGGCGACTTCCTGGGGGCTGAGGGGGCCGCCGGGGCGGTACCAGGTCGACAGGTGGTGGACCGAGCCGAAGTGGTAGTCCACGACGAGGTCGGCCGGGGTCGCCGTGGAGAAGACGCCCTCGCGCTGGCCCTCCTCGACGAGCCCGCGGAAGCGCTCGTGGTAGCGCCGGCGCTCGGCGCGGACCTGCTTGTTCTTCTCCGGGCTGAGATGGTGCATGGACCGGAAGAAGATCGACGCGTCGTCGAGGTTGTCGATAGTCGTCACGACGACGTCCGCCGCAGCGGCCCGCAGCCGCTTCTCGATCGGCTCGTCGGCGGTCGCGAACACCTCCAGGCGCTCCTGCTGAACGCGCAGCACGCGCGCGTACACCTCGTGCAGGAGGTCGTCCTTGGAGCCGAAGTAGTGGTAGAGCGCCCCCTTGGTGACGCCCGCCGCCTCGACGATCTCCTGCACCGAGGTGCGGTCGTAACCCTGCTCGGCAAAGAGCCGGGTGGCGGCGGCGAGGAGCCGCTGCGGGACGGGAGCCCCGTCTCCGTCGGTCGTCCTGGGCACTGCCGCCACCTGCCTTTCCTAGGTGTTCACTCGCTGTCGTGCGACCGGGAACGCAGTTCCCGCCGGAGGATCTTCCCACTTGCCGTCTTCGGCAGCTCGGGCAGGATCTCGACCTGGCGCGGGTATTTGTAGGCGGCCAGTCTCTCCTTGCAGTAGACGGCGAGTTCATCGGGGTCGGTTTCGGCGCCCGGGCGGAGACTGATGTACGCCTTCACGGTCTCGCCGCGGTACCCGTCGGGCACGCCGACGACGGCCGCCTCGCGCACCGCCGGGTGGGTGTAGAGCACGTCCTCGACCTCGCGCGGCCACACCTTGAAGCCGGACGCGTTGATCATGTCCTTCTTGCGGTCGACGACGTACAGCCAGCCCTGCGGGTCCATGAACCCGATGTCTCCGGTGCGCAGTTCGCCGTCCGGGAAGGTCTCGGCGGTGGCGTCGGGGCGCCGCCAGTACCCGGGCACGACCTGCGGCCCGCGTACGACGATCTCGCCCTGCTCGCCGAAGGGCACCTCGTCGCCCTGGTCGTCGACGATCCGTACGACGGTGTCGGGCCCCGGCACGCCCACGGCCAGCGTCCCGGACGCCGGGTCGACGGGCGCCTCCAGCTGGGGCGGCACGGAGGCGCAGGGCGCGGTGCACTCGGTGAGGCCGTAGCCGTTGCGGATGTAGGGCCCGAAGCCGGCCCGGAACTTCTCCACCAGAGCGGGCGGTACCGGCGCGCCGCCGGAGGAGATGTTCTGGAAGGACGCGAAGTGCTCGCGGGTGACGGCCGGGTGCGCGGCGAGCGCCATGAAGGCGGTGGACGGGCCGACCGTGTAGTGCGGCTTGTGCTCGGCGAACGCGTCGAGCACGACCCCGCCCTCGAAGCGGTACGCCAGCACCAGCGAGCCCCCGCTGACGAGCGAGGCACCGAGCTGGCACACCATCCCGGTGATGTGGAAGAGCGGCGCCAGCGCGAAATAGACGGGCGCGTCCGGCAGTCCGAGCCCGGTACGCTGCCGCTCGGCGTTGTAGAGGATGTTGCCGTGGGTGTTGGTGGCGCCCTTGGGGGTACCGCTGGTGCCCGAGGTGTAGCTGATCAGCGCGATGTCGGAGGGGGTCGGGGCGGGGACTTCGGGTGCCTTGTGGCCCTCCTTGGCGACGGCCACCAGATCCTCGGCGTCGGCGGCCTGCGGGAGCCGCTCGAAGGTGAGCACGCGCGCGTCGTCGCGGGTTTGGAAATCCAACTCGCACGCGGTGAGCACGATCCGCACGGGAGACTCGCTCTTCTCAACCGCAGCGGCTGTCTCGCGCAGATACGACTCCCAGGCCCGGTCGGTACAGATCAGCGCGGCCACCTCACCGTCCCGCAGGACATGGGTGACCTCCCCCGACTTGTACATCGGGTTGACCGGCACGACGATCGCGCCGGCCTTCCAGGCACCGAGCAGGGCGAGCACGAAGTGCGGCGAGTTCTGCAACAGGACGGCGACCCGGTCACCGTGCTCAAGACCCCGCGAGGCCAGATACCCGGCGACGGAGTCACTCAGCTCGTCGACCTCGCGGTAGCTGAGCCGCCCGTCGAAGTAGGTGAGGAAGGTGCGGTCGGGCGCCTCGGCGACAACCCGCCGCAGGGCGTGCACCAGCGAGTCGTCGGGGCTGACGGGCCCGCGCTGGGCCTCGTTGAGCAAGCCGAGCCAGGGTCGGGCGGCGTAGCGGGAGCCGGTCACTCTCCGGCCTCCCACTTCTGCTGGATGTGGTTCATGGTGGTCAGCCAGCGATCCGGTTCGGTGGCCCTGACCTGGTAGTACCCGGCGACCTCGGGGTGCGGCAGGATCAGGAAGCGCTCCTCCTCGATCCCCTTCATCAGCGCGTCCACCACGGCATCGGGCTCGATCGCGGTCGGCTGAAGCACCAGGTCGCCCGCGCTGCCGGTGGCGGCCAGCATGTCGGTGCGGACGCCCTGGGGGCAGATGGCGTGGACCTTGATCCCCCGGTGCCGGTACGTCAGCGACAGCCACTCGGCGAAGGCGTACGCGCCGTGCTTGGTGACGCTGTAGGGCGCGGCCCCGATCATGGTGAGCAGCCCCGCGGCCGACACGGTGGACACGAACCGCCCGCCGCCCCGCTCCAGCCACCCCGGAATCAGGGCCTCCGCGGCTCGCACATGAGCCATCACATTGACGTCCCAGGCCTGCGCCCAGACCTGCTCACCGGCGGCTTCCGACCCACCGGAGCCGAGCCCGGCGTTGGCGCAGTAGATGTCGACGGTCCCGCCGAGAGCGTCCCGGGCCTCACCGACGACAGCGGAGGCATCCCCCGGCACGGCGATCCCACCGATCTCGTCGGCGACGGCTTTCGCACGATCACCGTCCAGGTCATTGACGACGACCCGGGCCCCTTCGGCAGCGAACCGCCGCGCGAGCGCAGCCCCGATGCCACCCCCAGCCCCCGTGACGACTACCCCGGCACCCTGAACGGCTTCCACCATCGGTCTCCTTCGACTGCGGCTCCACTGCACGGCCAGACTAACCGGTCGGTATGTAACACCGGAAGGGCAGGCGCCCCGATAGGGGCGCGGGGAACGGCGCGAGCAACCACGACCGAGTCGCACCCGACGAACGACCCGCGGCAGCCCCTACCGTGCCGACATGCCCCTCACCAGAAGAACCCTCCTGGCAGCAACCCCGGCGGCAACCCTCACCCCAGCAACCACCAAGCCCCGCAAAAAACTACGCACCGGCTTCGAACAACTCGCCGCATACGACTACGCCCAGCTCAACGGCCGACGCATCGGGATCGTCACCAACCCCACCGGCATCACAAGAGACGCCCGCCACATCGTCGACGTCATGCACACCAGCCCCCACGTGAACCTCGTCGCGGTCTTCGGCCCCGAGCACGGCTTCCGGGGCACCGCACAGGCAGGCGGCTCCGAGGGCCGCTACACCGACCCGGCGACCGGACTCCCGGTCTACGACACGTACTTGAAGAGCGGCCGGCCACTCGCTGACATCTTCACGACCTCCGGCGTCGACACCGTCGTCTTCGACATCCAGGACGTCGGCGCCCGTTTCTACACGTACATCTGGACCCTGTACGACTGCATGGAGGCGGCCCAGCTCGCCGGCAAGCGCTTCGTGGTGCTCGACCGCCCGAACCCGGTGACGGGGAGGTCGGCCCAAGGCCCGGTCCTGCACCGGGAGTTCGCGACCTTCGTCGGCCGGCAGCCGATCGCGCAGGCGCACGGGATGACGGTCGCCGAGCTGGCGCGGTTGTTCAACGGGGAGTTCCTCACCGCACCCGTGCCGCTGGCGACCGTACTGATGACGGGTTGGAAGCGGTCGGAGTTCTACGGCGCCTGGTCGCTGCCCTGGGTGCCGCCGAGCCCCAACATGCCGACGCCGGACACTGCTCTCGTGTACTCGGGGACGTGTCTCTTCGAGGGGACGAACCTGTCCGAGGGGCGCGGCACCACCCGCCCCTTCGAGCTGCTGGGCGCGGAGGGCGTCGACGGCCGTTGGGCGGCGGCGGTGAATCAACTCGGGCTGCCCGGTGTGCACTTCAGGGAGGCGTACTTCGCGCCGACGTTCTCCAAGTTCCAGGGCAGGACCGTCGGCGGGGTGCAGATCCATGTGCACGACCGGGCCGCGTTCAACCCCGTGCGCACCGGGATCGCGCTGCTGGTGACCGCCAAGAAGGTCTGGAGCGGCTTCGGTTGGCGCTCGGACCACTGGATCGACAGGCTCACCGGGTCGGCGCGGGTGCGTACGGCGATCGACGCGGGCGCGGGCACCGACGAGGTGGTGGCGGGGTGGCAGGAGGAGTTGAGGGTGTTCCGGGGGATTCGAACTGAATACCTCCTCTACAAGTGACTCGCGACGTATGGCCAATCTTCACCGGTAGCGGGACGATGCGCCACATCGAGCCACTACGGGGGACGAGGAGGCTGGTCATGGCGGATCCGGCGATGAGTGTGAGCCCTTACTGGGAGTTGACCTTAGACGCCGACGGAGACGTCGACCAGGGGGAATGTGATCGACTGCTGCGCGAGGTGCGGCAGCGCGGGGTCGGTGACCTGATCGTCTTCTCGCACGGGTGGAACAGCCAACGCGCCGGCGCGACCCGGCTCTACAGCCGCTTCTTCGCGCCAATTCCGAAGCTCGCGCCGAAGGCCCGGATCGGGTACGTGGGCGTGATCTGGCCATCGATGGAGTTCCCGGACCAGCCGATCCCCGACTTCCCGCGATCGACCGTGGCCGCGACCGGGCCGACCGAGGCTCCGGCGCTCGACGACGCCACCCGGCACGCGCTCCTGGACGCCTTTCCCGGCAACGCGACGCTGATCGACCAGATCGCCCGGATGCTGGACCAACAGCCTGCCCAGGGTGCCGAGTTGGAGGAGTTCGGGCGGCTGGTGCGGACGCTCGTGGAGGTGGTGCCGCCCGGGCCGCAGGCGCAGTTCGGCGCGGACACGCTGGCGGAGGGGGTTCCGCAGTGCGAGCCGCGGATGCTCGCCGTCGGCCGCACGGCCGAGGTCTGCGACCAGTTCGCGCAGGCTCTGGAGCATCTGGCGTCACCTCAACCACCGGGCGCCACCGCGGAGTTCACGCTGCCGAACCCGTGGAAGGGGGCGCGGGAGCTGCTGCGGCAGGCGGCGTACTACGCGATGAAGCGGCGGGCGGGCACGGTCGGCGAGCGGGGGCTAGGTCCGGTGGTCGGGCGGCTCGCGGGGGTGGCGCCGGAGGTGCGGGTGCATCTCGTGGGGCACAGTTTCGGCGGGCGCCTGGTGTCGTTCGCGCTACGGGGTCTGCCCGAGGGGGTGCACTCGGTCAAGTCGGTGACGCTGCTCCAAGGGGCCTTCTCGCACTACGCGTTCGCGTCCCGGCTGCCGGACGACGCGCGCACCGGGGGTGTGCTGCAGGGGCAGCAGAACCGGGTCGACGGTCCGCTGGTGTGCTGCTACTCGCACTTCGACTCGGCGCTCGGCACGATCTATCCGCTGGCCTCGCGGATGGCGGACGACGACTGCTCGTTCGCCGCGTTCGAGATCGACCGGGTGCTGGGCGACAAATGGGGCGCGATGGGCCACGACGGGGTGCGGGCGGTGCCCGGCACCCACTCGCTGAGCCTGGCGGAGGCCCTCGACTCGCCGCTGCCCACGTCGGGTTGTGTGAACGTCGACGCCTGTGCGGTGGTGTGTCACGGTGGCGCCCCGAACGGGGCGCACAGCGACATCGTGCACCCGGAGCTGGCCCGGGTGGTGCTGGCGGCGGGCCGGATCGGCCGGCCCACCGCCGCTCAGGCGTCACCGGTGTGACGTGTACTCCACCACTTGCTGGAAGGTGGGCCGGTTCTGCCAACTGATGTTGTAGTGCTTGATGCCGCCCAGGGTGCGCTGGACGATCGAGTCGGCGCACCACTGGTCGCCCGCCGAGCACAGGGAGTCCCCGGGGTAGACCGTGGCCGCGGTGGCGCCGGCCGCCGTCTTCAGCGTGCTGATGAGGATGTCCCGGCAGGCGGTGAGGCTGCCGCCGCCGCAGTACTGCTGGGCCAGCGGACCGGACACGGTCTGCCCGAGCACCGACCGGAGGTCCTTGTCGACATAGCTCCACCAGCCGTACTGGAAGGAGCTTCCGGCATGCGACCCGGTCGGGCCGTGGGCGGCCGACGGGGTCTCGTCGATGTACAGGTTGTTGGTGAGCGCGGTGTACAGGGTGTCACCGAGGCCGGGTTGGAACTCGGCCTTCACCAGTGCGGGCCACCAGGCGTCCAGGATCCGGATGGCGTCGGCGTTGGCGTAGGTCTTGGAGCCTGCCGAGGTCTCGGTGCGTTTGCCGCCGGCGGTGAGCCAGGTCTGCAGCTTGGTGACGGCCGCGGCGGCGGTGGTGTCGGTGACCGTACTGCTGTTGATCACCTTCAGCATGTCGGGCAGGACGTCCTCGGCGCGCAGGTCGGTGAGCGAGGCGTCGGACATCGCCTTCACCAGCGAGGATCTGGTGATCCCGCCGGCCGCGACGAGTTTCTTCACCCGGTCGTCGAGGAGATTGCCCCGGTGGACGGACCCGTCACCCCAGCTCGCGGTCGTGTAGTTGAGGGCCTGTTTGTTGTTCCAGGAGATGTAGTAGTCCTGGTCGATGGAGTTGGGGTGCGCGGAGGCCGGGGTGTAGTCGGAGGTGTTGGTGGTGGGGTCCCAGTTCTGCCAGTCGTAGGCGGCCTGGGCCCAGACCGGGAACTCGGTGTCGACGCCGCTGGCCCGCACCGGGTTGTTGCCGCTGTTGTAGTACGCGGTGTGCTGGGAGTCGGCGTAGAACCAGTTGAACGTGTAGTTGATGTGCTGCACGGCCGACTGGAAGGTCTGCGGACTCTTCACGTAGTCGGGGTCGTTGAGCATCTGGAAGCCGATGATCGAGTCGGCCTCGTGCATGTAGGAGGAGCGCAGGGTGGTGTAGGCGACCTTCTTCCCGCCGACGGTCGCCCGGTACTCGACGGGTCCGTACTCGGTCTTCCACACCCGCATGGTGTACGACCCGGCCGCGGTGCCGTCGGCCGTGGTGGGCTTCCAGGCGTTCTTCTGCTCGATCTCCTCCATGGCCGTGCAGGTGCCGTGGAACAGGTAGTGGTAGTCGTCCTGGCAGAGTTCGACGGCGTAGGTGTCGATGATGTCCTGGCCGGAGGTCGTGGCGGACCACGAGTAGTCCTGGCCGCGGCCGAGTTCGACGTACATGCTCAGGCCAGCGAAGGAGGCGCCGCGGGCGCTGATGCCCGGGCCCTGGATCTCCTGGAGCATGAGCAACTGCGGTGCGAAGTAGCCGGTTTGGGGTCCGAAGACGGCGATCGGGTGGCCGCTCGCGGTGTATTTGCCGCTCACCACAAGGGCGTTGGACATCCCGCGCTTGGCGGAGCTGAGGGCGGTCGCGGTCGCCGCGGCGGAGGCGGCGTCGGCGCTCTGGTCGGCGCCGGTGCCCGTGGCGTCGTAGACAAGTGGCTCGGTCGTCACCGAACCGGCGTCTGGCAGGGCCTCGCCCTGGGCGGTGGTGGGCTTGGTGCCGTAGGGGAAGCTCTCGCCGTTGTGGACGGTGAGCACGGCCTCGGGGTCGTTGCGTTCGCGGAAGGACTCCCAGACCTTGGTGCCCTGCTCCACGCCGTACTTCTCCTGGGCGGCGAGCAGCGAGATGGCGTTGTTGACCTCGCCGCCACCGCCGGAGCCGAAGAGCGTGCCGATGACGGAGGCCAGCGCGACCAGGTCGGTGATCTTGAAGTGGTCGATCGTGCCGGCGTTGGTGATCGAGTCCTTGTGTCCGGTGAGGACGTACTCGCCGGGGAAGTAACGGCCGCTGTCCGAGGCG
Organism: Streptomyces sp. W16; assembly: GCF_033194735.1. Taxonomy (NCBI): domain Bacteria; kingdom Bacillati; phylum Actinomycetota; class Actinomycetes; order Kitasatosporales; family Streptomycetaceae; genus Streptomyces; species Streptomyces sp. W16. Next base: position 3,216 of record NZ_JAWOAI010000312.1, on the reverse strand, counting down.
TCGATGTAGGCGTTGATGCCGGCCAGATAGGCGTTGGCGTCGGCGAGGGCCTGCTGGCCGCGGGCGCCGTTGTTGGCGACGGCGTTGTCGATCTGGGACTGCAGCTCGGCCTCGGTGTACGGGGCGTTGCGGTAGAACTCCTGCTCAAGGCCCTGGTTGGCGGCGACGCCGCCCGCGAAGGTGGTGAGCTGGCCGCGTCCGACGTGCCGGAAGACGTCCATCAGCCACAGCCGGTCCTCGGCCGCCGCGTAACCGGCGCCGTACTCGGTGCCGTAGCGCGTGGTGCCTGTGATGTGCGGCACACCGGTCGCCTTGTCGCGGACGATCGTCACATCGGTGCGACCGCTCGGACTCTCGGTCGAGGCGACCTGGTCGGAAGCGACCCCGAACGACGCGTCGTTGAAGAAGGTGTTGATCTTCGCGTCGGTCAGCGTGGAGGCGCCCGTGGCCAGGTTGGCGTAGGGGCCGAGCTGGTCCTCGGCGTGTGCGGGCTCCACTCCGAAGGCCTGGTTGAGGAGGATCTGGGCGAGGGTCGCGTTGCCGTTCTCGCCGGCCGGGAGGATGTCCGAGCACTGGCCGCCGCAGTAGTCGTTCGAGGCGGTCGCCGCTACCGCGGTCCCCTGGGCAAGAGGAGACAAAAGGGCGGCAATGAGGGCGCATACGGATGCGGCCTTCAGGAACCCGGGGAATCTGCCGGGAGTTCTCAGTCTGTCGAGCAAGTTACGCGGGGTGCGCCGTGGCATGGCAGCTCCTACCGACGAGGGTGTTGCCGGACGTTACCGCCGGTATCCCCGGGATTGAAGATGAACATGCGTCAAGTTTTGGACGAGCACGAGCTGCTTATGGGGGGCATCGGAAATTGGATGGAGCCAAATCGCTTGTCGATACGTCTATTCGGCGACGTCCGTACGACGACGCCGAGGTGACCGAAGTACAGGTGCAGGTGTGACGGAGGTGCAGGGCGATGGCCGGTTTCCGGAGTCTGGCGAGACAGGTGCGAGACCATCGGTGCGATCTGGCGCTGCGGCGCTACTCGCTGCGCAAGTGCCTTGAGCGGTTCGCCCCTTATGGGCACAGGGCGACCTGGGACCACTTGAGCTCCCGGGCCGGGTTCGGACCCGAGGACCGCTCCCCCGACCCGGCGCGGCTCGTGGCCGCACTGGACGAGTTGGAGGAAGCGCGCAAGGTCTGGCTCGCCTACGAGGCCGGGTTCGCCGAGCGACGCAAGAAGGAGAAGCACGACGGGCTGCGCCGCCCGGGCAGCGTGGACGACTGGCACCGGCTGACCTGGGGCGGCTTCGGTGTCGCCTGGTGCGACGACCCCCGTCTCCACCCCCATGAGCCACTGGCCGAGGTGCTGCGACGGCTGATCGCCGCCCTGGAGCGCGAACCGGGTTCCGTGTGCCCGGTGTGCGCCGGGGAGCGCCTCCAGTGGAAGTACGACCTGGCCCACGAACCCTCCTCGGGCCCGGTCTGCACGGACTGCGGCATCGTCGTCCCGCGTCCGGTGCTCACGCCCGAGGCCCTGGCCTACGCCAGGCGCGGACGGCTGCTGATGTCGGCCTGAACCGGGGCAATCGAAGAAGGGCGCCAGGGGTGCGCCGGGGATGCCGCACCCCCTTTTGACCGAGCCGGTTTGCCCTTGCTGCCGCAACGGCCGAGGCTGCCGACGGCGATCCGTCGACAGCCCCGAAGCGGTGCGCCGCAGGTGTCAGCTGGCCTTCCAGACGTCGGCGAAGCTGCCGCCGGAGATCGAGCCCGGCTGGGCCCGTACGGCGGAGCTGCTGCTCTTCGTCATGACGATCTCGTTCGGCGAGTAGGTGTCCAGGTTGCTGCCGTTGGCCTTGGCGCCGGTGAAGGTCACGGTGCCGAAGTTGGCGAGGCTCGCGACCGAGCCGCCGACCTCGGGGGCCTCGGCGATGACCTCGGCGGAGGCGTTCTTGAAGCCGGACGAGCCCGCGTGCGTGGTGGTCTTGGTCCAGCCCTCGGTGGAGTCGGCGAGGGTCATGGTGAAGGTGGAGCCGGTGTAGGTCACGGTCGCGGTGAACTTGTCGCCGCCCTTGACGGTGACACCGGAGTAGGCGCTCTCGGAGGCGGGCAGCACCTCCCACCAGGCGCCGTAGGTGGCCTTGCCGCCGATGCAGTCGGCTTCCGTACCGGTCTGCTCCAGCGCGGAGTTGCTGTAGCCGTCGAGGCCGACCCAGAAGGACGAGTACGTGGTGGCCGAGGAGCAGGTGACGGTCGGCTGGGTCCAGGCCGAGGTCACCGAGGTGTAGGCGCCGGTCGAGCCGGTGGCCGCATAGCCGGACCAGTTGGTGGACGAGACGGTGGCGTTGACCTTGCCGGGCTTCGCGAGCCCGTGCAGGGTGTGACTCTCGTGGCTCGCTATGGCCTGGGTGAGCTGGGCGGGGGTGTGCGCTGCGGCGCTCGGCGCGGCGGCGAGCGCGGGAGTGGCGAGGGCCGCGGTGAGGGCGGCGGCGGTGACGAGAACGAACCCGGCGGAAGATCTCGGGGACATGACTCTCCGTCATTCGAGGGGGTGGGGGGACTGCCGTGACGGCAGTGAACAGCAGCTTCCGCGAGGCTTCATGCGCATGGCAAGACGGACAAGTGCGTTCAGTCTTGCGGGAATTGGCGCGGCAACACCCGGGAAATCTGACAGGTTCATTCAAGATTGATCCATCGCCGGGAAAGACTGACCAAACTTCGGGGCAACGCTCTTCCGCCCCGCAGCGGCTCTGACCTGAGCTGGAGTACGTGACTTCCAGATCCGAGACGATGCCGTTCCACGAGGCGCTGCGCGCGGCCATCGCGGCCAGCGGGCTGAGCCTGGACCGGATCCAGGACCGGCTGCTGCGACGCGGTACGCCGGTGGCGTCGGCGACGCTCAGCTCCTGGCAGTCCGGGCGCTACCAGCCCGAACGACAACGGTCGTTGGCGGCGCTGACCGTACTGGAGGACGTCCTACGGCTGCCGCCCGGCGCGCTCGCCGGACTGCTCGGCCCGCCCCGGCCACGAGGCCGCTGGCTGCAGCCGGTCGGCGACCACCCGGATCTGGCCCGGGTCTGGTCGGACCACCGCGACCTGACCGCCACCCTCGCCGCGCTGGACACCCGCTGGGACGACAGCCTGACCCGGCTCAGCTGCCACAACCGGGTCGACGTGGACGCCGACCGCAGCGTCCGCTCGATGACCAGCCGCCGACTGCTGCGCGCC
>NZ_JAWOAI010000311.1:0-11933 GCF_033194735.1 Streptomyces sp. W16 | reverse complement strand
CCGCCGAGCACGAACACGAGCAGGGCCGGTGCCACGAGTGCGGGCAGCCGGTCGTTGGCGCGCATCAGGGCCGCGAGCCGGGCCCGGCAGTCGTCGCACGCGTCCACATGGCCGAGGAGCCGTTCGGACTGCCGCTCGGTGGCGCCGCCGCGCACATACGCGGGCATCCGGGCCCAGTGCACCTGGCACGCGGGATCGTCCGGAGCTCCGGTCTGCGCGCGCAGGAACGCCTGCCGCATGCCCTCCCGCGCGCGGTGCAGCAGTACGGCCGTTGCCCCCTGTTTGGTGCCGAGTTGGGGTCCTATCGCCGCCAGCGGCAGCCCCTCCGCCTCGGCCAGCCACAGCGCCTTCACCCAGCGCTCCGGCAACTGTTCAAGAACCCTCACCAGCAGGTCGGTCGAGGACACCTGCTCCGCCGGATCGCCCCCGTGGAGGTGCGCGGGATCGGCACCGGCCCGCTCGTCGGCCTGCGGATCACGCGGCGTCTCGCGTACGGCGGCCCCCGCGGCGCCGGCGAGATGCTTCACGGTGGTCATGAGGTACGCGGGTACGTTGTCGATCTCGTGCCCGGCGGACAGCCTGCGCCACACCCTGAAGTGCGCCTCGGCGACGAGGTCTTCGGCGACCCAGGTGTTGCGGGTGAGTGAGCGGGCGTAGGCGACGAGGCGCGGCTGCTGCTCCTCGTAGATCCGGGCGTACGCCGCGGTGGGGCCGTCGTTCATGGCAGCAACGCTCCAGTTGCCAGTGGGGCGGGGGAATGGGTTTGTACCCTAGATGGCAAAACTTTCAATTAAAGTTGCAGTCGTTCCACAAGGTGATGCAGGTCACATAAATCCCTGCGCGCTACGGCGTAATGAGTGACCCCTCCACACACTCAAGGAGGGTGAGTCGGCACAACCGGCCGCCGCCCCACCCGAATCGGAGACCGTCCATGACCCCCATCACCCTGGAACAGCCCACCGGCGCCCGCCTGATCGCCGACGACGACCAGGAGTTGGCCGTGACGGTCACGCTTCGCTACTCCTCCGGCGACCCCTTCGCCGTCCAACTCCTGTTCCCCGCCTGGATCTCGCTCGACGGCAAGAAGGTGACGTGGACCTTCGCGCGGGCGCTGCTGGAGGAGGGTCTCGGCACCCCCGCCGGGATGGGCAACGTCCACATCAGGCCGTACGGCCCCGCCCACACGGCCGTTGAGTTCCACTCTCCGGAGGGCATCGCGATGATCCGCTTCGACACGGTCGCCCTGCACCACTTCCTGCGCCGCACCCACAGGGTGATCGAACCCGGCAGGGAGGCCCTGGAACCGTCCCTCGACCGAGGACTCGCCTCGCTCCTCGACGGCGCGTGACACGAGGGGCGGACAGGTGGCCAACTTCCGCCTGTGGCACAGAAGTTGACCTTGTTATCGTGCCTCATGAATCAATCGCCGCAGCGGACGCCCCGGACATCCCAGACATCCCGGATGTCCACCCGTGCCGTCGTCGTCGGAGGCAGTCTCGCCGGCCTGCTCGCCGCTGCCGCCGTCCGGGACCACGTCGACAGCGTCGAGATCATCGAGGCGCACGACCTGCCCGACGGACCCGAGGCACGCCCAGGCGTTCCCCAAGCGGCGCATTTCCACGTCCTGTTGTCCGGCGGAGCGGACGCGATCGACGACCTGCTGCCCGGCGCGGTCGCGGAACTGCTGGCCGCGGGCGCCAACCGCGTACCCATGACGACCGGCATGGTGCTCTTCTCCCCCGAGGGCTGGTACCGCCGCTGGAAGCGGGACAGCCACTACCTGATCGCCGCGAGCCGGGACCTCACCGACTCTGTCGTACGCCGGCGAGTGCTGAAGGACCCGCGCATCCGGGTACGTCCCCGCACCAAGGTCACCGGCCTGCTGGGGAGTTCGCGCCGGGTCACCGGGGTACGGCTGAGCGCGGCCGACGGCACCGAGAGCGAACTGACCGCGGACCTGGTCGTCGACGCCTCCGGAAAGGCGGCGCGCACTCCGCGCTGGCTGGCCGAACTGGGCGTCCCCGCCCCGGCCGAGGCCCGCATCGACTCCGGCATGGCGTACGCCAGCCGTGTCTACCGCGCCCCCGTCTCCACCCGGAACTGGCCCGTGATCAGCGTCCAGGCCGACCCGCGGAGCGGCGGGCCCGGCCGCGCGGGCGGCATCGTACCGATCGAGGACGGCCAGTGGCACGTCAGCCTGATAGGCACCCCGGGCGGCCAACCCTCGCGTGACGCGGCCGAGTTCGAGCCCTACGCACGCACGCTCCGCCACCCGATCGTCGCCGATCTCCTGGCGCACGCGGAGCCGCTCACCGACGTCGTGATGACCCACAGCACGGTCAACCGCCGGTACTACTACGAACGCCTCAAGTCCTGGCCCGAGGGCCTGGTTGCCCTCGGCGACTCGGTCGCCGCGTTCAACCCCGTCTACGGCCACGGCATGTCCGTGGCGGCACTGGGCGCCGTCGCCCTGCGCACCCGACTGGAGTCCCGGGGCCTCGGCAACGGCCTGGCCCGCACGGCCCAGCGGGCCATCGCAGGTCCCGTCGAACTCGCCTGGAGCCTCGCCGTGGGACAGGACGTCCACTACCGGACGACACAGGGCAGGACCGCGGGCCCGGCCGACCGGCTGCTGCAGCGCTACGTCAGCCGCCTCTCCCACACCGCCACGGGCTCGTACCACGTGGCGACGGCGATGACGGAGGTACTGACGCTCCGGTCCCCCGGCACGGCCCTGCTCCGCCCCGGCGTCCTCACGGCCGCGCTGCTCGGACCGCCACGCCCACAACTCGACGGACCGACGTTCACAGCCGAGGAACGACGACTCCTGGCGGACGCCGGCATCACGCTGCCCGGGCTCACCTCATAGGCGAGGCACCGGATTGTCAGTGGCGGCTGCTTCCATGACGTCATGAGCACAGTGCACGACACCGCCGCCCTCCTCCCCGAACCCGCCGAACTCCGCGTCCATCTGCGCGCGTTGGCCGCCCTCGACAGCACGATCGGCGACGACGAGGAGTTCTGTCAGTACACCTTCCACCCGGACTGGGGCCCCGAGGAGGAGGCGGCCCGGATGGACAACGGCTCGGGGGACGAGTTCTCCGTCCTGTTCACCCCGGCCGGCGTGCTCATACTCGGCTTCGACCACGAGTCGGAGATGAGCCCGTACGGGACGGACGACGAGGAGGTCTGGCCCGGCGTCGTCGACGACGTGCCCGCCGCGCTGCGCCCGCTCCTGGACGATCCCGCCTTCCGCGACGAGAGCATGGGCATCTCTCCGATCACCGCCTGCCTGTGGCGCGAGACCGGTGACACCGCCTGGCGCACCGGCTCGGCCATCGACTTCCCGGCCGGCAACGAGAACCCGGACGGCTCCGATTCCCTCTTCCACCTCCTCACCGACCGCTCCCCCGAAACCGTCCGGGCCTACTTCGAGGACTACTACGAGCACCCGGTCCCCCTCGACGCCGTCCACCACGTCCTCGCCGGAAACCCGGTCACCCCCGAGATCACCACGGCCCTCGCTCCGCCCGCCCCCTAGGGAGAGATCAGGTCACGGCACAGGAGACCGCGGGCCAGGCCCAGTTGACGTTCGGCCGGACGGTGACGCCCCAACCGCCATCAGGGGGCGACAGCGCGACCCGTCTGCGGGGAGATCATGCCGGCGCACAGGTTGCGGGCGGCGAGGCCCTGGGCGATGCGCGGGATCGCCGCGACCGTGTTGGCCGGCCAGTCGTGCATCAGGATGATCTGGCCGGCGGTGAGCCGGCCGGCCGCCGCGACGATCGCGTCGGCGCTCGCGCCGTTCCAGTCCTGCGAGTCGACGTCCCAAATGATCTCCGTCAGACCGTACTTGGCCTCTACGGCCTTCACCGTCGCGTTGGTCTCGCCGTACGGCGGGCGGAAGAGCCTGGGCGTGCCGCCGCCCGCGGCCGTGATGGCCTGCTGGGTCCGGGAGATCTCCGAGTCGATCGTCACCTGGGTCTGCTGGGTCAGATGCGGGTGGGTGTAGCTGTGGTTGCCGACCCACATACCGGCGTTGACCTCCGCCTTGACCTGCGCCGGGTAGGAGGCCGCGTACTGGCCCTCGTTGAACATCGTGGCCCGGAGGCCGTTCTGCTTCAGCGCGTTGAGCAGTGCGGGGGTGTTGCCGGACGGGCCGTCGTCGAAGGTGAGCCCGACGTAGCCGCCGCAAGTGGCGGCCTGCGCAGGGGTGTTGACGGCGACGGCGAACGTGCCGGCGACAGCCAGGGCGGCGACGGCCAGCCCGGTGACCGGCGTGGCCACCCGGGATCGTAACGAGAAGTGCGGTGCGGACTTCATGTGAAGTGGTCCTCCCGAACTGGTTCAGCCCACCGTGATGTTGGAGTTCCCGCTGCTCTGGTAGCCCTCGGTGGCGAGGATCATGTAGTAGCTGAGGCTGCCCAGCGGCATTCCGGCTCGGGCCCAGGCGTCGAAGTGGTTGCCGGTGGTGATGGTGCCGCCGGTGCGCTTCGTCTGCCGGACGCTCCAGTACTGGTCGAAGGTCTTCGTGCCCTCCACCGAGGGGGCGTTGTACCGCGTCGTCTTGTAGATGTCGTAGGTGCCGCCGTCACTGGTGACGGTGCCCTTGTACGTTCCCGTGGGCCGGTAGGTGCCCCAGTTGTCGACGATGTAGTACTCGACGAGCGGGTTCGACGTCCATCCGTAGAGCGACAGGTAGCCGTTGCCCGACGGGTTGAAGGTGCCCGAGTACGTCACGCTCCGGCGGGCGCCGGTGCTCCAGCCCTTGCCGGCCACGAAGTTGCCGGTGTTGCTCCAGGTGGTGCTGTAGTTGCCCGCGGAGCCGAGGTTCATGGAGACCGAGCCCTGGGAGTCGGTCCAGAACGAGTAGTAGTAGCCGTTGTTGGTGCCGGTCTGGTTCGTGGTGATCACGGTGGCGGCGCTGGCGGTGCCGGGCAGGGTCGTCGCCGCGAGGAGGGCCAGCAGCAGGGTGCAGGCACCGCTGATCGACAGCCTTAAGCGGTTTGTCGTGCGTGCGGGTGTGTTGTCCATGCGGCGTCAGTGTTGATACGCCCCTGCCAACTGTCAATGGTTTCGGTGACGAGTACGAAATATTCGCTGGCGTATTGGCAGGTGGAATCAACGACATTAGGCCAGCACTGGGCAGATCACGCAGCTCGCTAGGCCCACCCTCGAATGTTTCGAGCGAATGTTTCGAATAATCAGCGTGAGCCCCTCCGGCAGCAGCAGTCGTTGACAACGGCCGCCCCGTGCCCGAACTCTGGCAAGGGCACGTCAATCCCGTGGCCGTGCGACAGCTCCCACCGGAAGGACACGACATGGCGAACAAGATCGAGGTCCGTCCGCCGGCCACGAAGGAGACCACCAGCGACCGCAGTCCCGGCGGCAACTGACCCGCCGCGCTCGATGGACCGCTACCCCACAGTCGCGGAGGTCACCGAGTCGGCTCGGCTGCTGGTCTCCCGGTTTCCCGGAGCCGTCCGGCTGCGTACGGTCGGGGCGTCCCGCGCGGGCCGTCCGATCCTGATGCTGTCCATCGGGCACGGGCCGCGCCACGTTCTGGTGGTCGCCGGACCGCACCCCGACGAGCCGGTGGGCGGCGCGACCGCGCTCACTCTGGCGGAGCGGATCGCCCGCGGCGACCGGCTCTCGGCGGCGACCGACCCCGCCCTCGTCACCTGGGACATCGTGCTGTGCCTGGACCCGGACGGCGCGGCCCTGAGCAGCAACTCCGGTTCCACCCTGAAGAGTTACTACCGCACCGCGTTCCGCCCGGTCGCCGCGGAGCAGCCCGAGTGGGCCCCGATCGTGTCGCACCCGCTCCCGGAGAGCGGCACGCTGTTCCAACTCATCGACGAGCTACGGCCGTTCCTCCAGTGCTCGCTGCACAGCACCGATGTGGGCGGCAGCTGGGTCCAGTTGACCCGCGACCTGCCCGAACTGGCCGAGCCGTTCCGCACCTCGGCCGACGAGTCCGGCATCCCGCTCCAGTACGGCACGTACGACGCCCTGTACTGGGAGAACCCGAGCCCCGCCGTCTACGTCCTGCCTCCGCTGGACAGCACCGGCCGGCTGGCGGCCGGGTCGGAGAACATCGGGCTGTCCACCTGGTGCGCGCCCCTGCGGTACGGCGGTGTCACGGCGATCGTCGAAGTACCCATGTGGGCAACGGACTTGGCCGCGGACACGACCCCGTACCCGGCAGCCGACCACGCCCTGCGCGAGCTGGCCGAACTGGTGCTGGACGGCGGACGGCAGGTGACCGCCGTCCTCGACAAGGCGCGCGGATTCCTGCCGCCGGCCCAGGACGACCCGCTCAGACGCGTGCTGGAGTGGATGGCCGACGGCCTCTACGACATGGTCGCCGGCTCCTGGAAACCGCTCGCCCGGCAGGCCGCCGCCGCGTCGCACCCCGACGATCCGCGGCACCTGACGACAGCCCAGGTCTCGGCCCTGAACATCGTGGCCCGCCGCCAGCCCATCCGCGCGGCGGGCCTTCTGCTACGACTCCTGGCGGCGGCGGAAGACCCCGCGGCCCCAGGGCTGCACCGCGAACTGGACGAGCTCCTGACCGTGTGGTGCACGGACTTCGAGCGGGACCTGCGGGTGCGCTGGGTGCCGGTGCGCCACCAGGTGGAACACCAGACCCGCACGGTCCTGGCCGCCGCCGAGAGCGCGCTGAAGACCCTCCGCTGACCGTCGCCCCGCGCCGTTCGGCTCCCGTCACCGCCCCGCGAGAATCGCCGCCACCCCGAACTCGAAGCGCTCGTCGAAGGATCCCGGCGCGAGATGTCCGGCCACGCGGTGCAGGGCGGGGTGGGTCGTGTCGGAGATCGCGCGGGTCAGGATGTCGCCCAGGGGACGGTGGTCGACGGCCTGCTCCTCCTGGGTGAGGCCCAGGGCGAAGTAGATGACCGCCCATGAGGTCCACGCGGCCTCACGGTCCCCGAGGCCGCACGCGAGCAGCGCCTCCACCAGGGCCTCCGCGAAGGCGAGGGTGCCGGGTTCGGCGGGGTAGGTGCCCACCACCAGGGCCGCGCCGTCGCGGTGGGACAGCAGGCCACGACGGAAGCGGCGGGCCAGTTCGCGGGCCCGTTCGGCGGGGCCGGCCGGCAGGTGGGTCAGCGGGATCTCGCCGAGTACGGCGTCCGCCATCAGGTCCAGCATCCGGGCCTTGGTCTTCACATGCCACTGCACGGTGTTGATCCGCACACCGAGCCGGTCGGCGACCGCCCGTGTGGACACCGCGTCGAGGCCCTTCTCGTCCAGGAGGTCCAGTCCCGCGCGAATCACCGTGGCCGGATCGAGCCGGTCGCTCTGTTGCCTATTGGTCACCGACCTAGTTTACTGCACTCACAAATATTGGTCAGCGACCAAGAAGTGGGTGATCACGTGGAAACACAGCAGGTCGTCATCGCCGGCGGCGGACCCGTCGGACTCTGGCTCGCCGCCGAACTGCGGCTGAACAACATCTCCGTCACCGTCCTGGAAATGCGCACCGACATCGACCAGCGTTCCAAGGCGCTCACCGTGCACCCGCGCGGCATCGAGGTGCTGGCTTCGCGCGGGATCCATCAGCGCTTCCTCGACGAGAGCCTGAAGATCTCCACCGGCCACTTCGCCAACCTCGCCAACCGGCTCGACTTCTCCGTTCTCGACACCCCCTTCCCCTACACCCTCTTCATCCCCCAGGCCCGCACCGAGGCGCTCTTCGAGGAGTACGCCCTCGGGCTCGGCGCCAGTATCCGGCGCGGCCACCGCGTCACCGGCCTCACCGAGCACCCGGACTCGGTGACCGTGCAAGTGGAGGGACCGCAGGGACCGTACGAGATCCAGACCGAATACCTCGCGGGCTGCGACGGCACCCGGAGCACGGTGCGCGAGGCGGCCGGTATCGGCTTCCCCGGCACGGACTCCCGTTACCTCGGCTGGCTCGGTGACGTCCTCTTCGACAACCCGCCTGCGCCCGGCTTCAATCGCTTCACCGAGCGCGGCGGCCTGATGATCGTGCCGCTGCCCGACAACCGGTGGCGCATCGCCGGCACCAGCCCCGACAGCGCGACCACCGAGTGGCCCGGCGACTTCACGCTGGAGGAACTGCGGCAGAAGGTCGTCGACATCGCCGGCGACGACTTCGGCATGCACGACCCGTCCTGGCTCTCCCGCTACGGCAACGCCACCCGCCTCGCCACCCACTACCGGCGCGGACGCGTCGTGCTCGCCGGCGACGCCGCCCACCAGCACTACCCCACCGGCGGCGTCGGCATGAACGTCGGTTTCCAGGACGCCTTCAACCTCGGCTGGAAGCTGGCCGCGACGATCGACGGCTGGGCCTCGGACGGACTGCTGGACAGCTACCACACCGACCGCCACCCGGTCGGCGAGCAGCTGATGGAACACAGCCGCGCGCAGACCTACCTGTTCCACGCGTTCACACCCGAGGGACTCGCCCTGCGCGACCTGCTGAGCCGAATGGTCCCGGAATCAAGGGAGTTCAGCGACGTACTGGCCGGCCGCCTGACCGCCCTGGACGTCGCCTACCCGAGCACCGACCCCTCGGCCCACCCGGTGACCGGCACCCGCGCCCCCGACCTCGCCCTCCCCGGCACGGACAGCACCCTGTTCGGCGCGCTGCGGGCGGACTCGTACGTCCTGCTCGACCTCACCGCCGACGCCGCGCTCGCCGACCGCGCCCAGCAGCGGATCACCGTGCACGGCGGGGCGCCCGACCGGACCCGGGACGCCTGGGAGGACGTACGCGCCGCCCTGATCCGCCCCGACGGACATGTCGCGTGGGCCTGGACGGAACAGGACGACATCAAGCTCGCGGCACAGGTGGACACGGTCGTCGCCGCCACTCTCGGACGCTAGAAAGGGGACCGGATCCATGGATCTCGGACTGAAGGACAGGGTGTACGTCGTCACCGGCGGCACGCGCGGCCTCGGCTACGCCGTCGCCCGTGAACTGGTCGCCGACGGCGCCAAGGTGGTCGTCACCGGCCGCGACGAGAAGCGCGCCGTCGAGGCGGCGGCCGAACTGGGCCCGAACGCGGCCGGAGTCGGCGTCGACAACGCCGACCCGCAGGCACCGCACCGCCTGATCAGCACCGCGCGGGACCGCTTCGGCGGCTTCGACGGCATCCTCGTCAGCGTCGGCGGGCCGCCCGCGGGCAATGTCGCGGACAACACCGACGAACAGTGGCAGGCGGCCTTCGAGTCGGTGTTCCTGGGCGCGGTCCGCCTCGCCCGGGCAGCCGCCGCGGAACTGGGGGAAGGCGGCGCGATCGGCCTCGTCCTGTCCATCACGGCACACGAACCGACCCCCGGCATGGCCATCTCCAACGGCCTGCGACCCGGACTCGCCGGCTTCGCCAAGTCCCTCGCGGACGAACTGGGCCCCCGCGGAATCCGCGTCTTCGGCCTGCTCCCCGGCCGCATCGGCACGGACCGCATGCGCGACCTCGACGGCCTCTCCCCCGACCCCGCCGCCAAGCGCGCCGCCAACGAGTCCGCGATCCCGCTCGGCCGCTACGGAGCCCCGGAGGAATTCGGCCGCGCGGGCGCGTTCATGCTGTCGCCGGCGGCTTCGTATGTCACCGGGGTGATGCTGTCGGTGGACGGCGGGGTACGACGCGGTTTCTGACGCTGTACGGCCGGCGGGCGCGGGGGAATTGCACGACCGCCTGCGCCCCATGGCCGGCCACCCACCGATCGAACAGGCTCGGTAGGGTTGCCCAACGGCAGACCGGCCGGAACGCGATGTCACGGAACGATGCGGTGGGGCATGGAAAAAATCCACATATGGGTCCTCCCGGCGATGATCGTCACCGGATGGATCCTGTCGTGGTGGCGGACATGGCGGATCCGATGGACCCTGCTGTCCGCCGCGACCGTCGGCTCCGCCCTCTGCATCGCCTTCGGCGTCCGCACCTACGGCAGACAGGTCAGCTGGGAAGACCTCCGCTGCTCGCACGCCATCGAGTGCATCGACCAGCACCCGGTCTACTGGCTCATGACCGGCCTGATCAGCTTCGTCTGCTGCGGGGTGCTGCTGATCGTGACGACTGTGGCTGCGGTCGTCATCCGACTGGAGAACCGGGCCGCCACGAGTTCACGGGCCTGAAGGCCTTCAGCACGGAACACGTTGAACCGGAACGTCTACTGCAGAGCTGCGATCTGCGGAAACACAACTTTCCACGATCACATCCGGCGCCGATCCGGTACGGGAAAGACGAACCAGCACCCCGTCTTCCGACCCGAGGCGCAAGCCGAGCTTCGGAAAGTCCCCCGCGACATGGCACTGCGCATCCTGGCCAAGCTGACGGAACTGGAGAGCGCCCCGCTCGGATTCAGCACCACGGCGCTCGTGTCCCAACCCGATCGTGTGGGTCGTTCATGAGAGGTGACGTGGGGTGCCGGTGAGTGATGCCAGGCCCGAAAAACCAGCACCCATCCAGCACGGGAAACAACCAGGGCCTCGACGCCGAAGAGTCGGGGCCCTTCTGAACTGCATGTTTGCCAGATCAGCGATGCGGTGTCGCGTCACCCGCTACACGTTGAACCGGAACTCCACCACATCCCCGTCCTGCATCACATAGTCCTTGCCCTCCATGCGGGCCTTCCCCTTGGCGCGGGCCTCCGCCACCGAGCCCGTCTCCACCAGGTCGGCGAAGGAGATGACCTCCGCCTTGATGAAGCCCTTCTGGAAGTCGGTGTGGATGACTCCGGCCGCCTCGGGGGCGGTGGCGCCCTTCTTGATGGTCCAGGCGCGGGATTCCTTGGGGCCGGCGGTGAGGTAGGTCTGCAGGCCGAGGGTGTCGAAGCCGACGCGGGCCAGGGTCGCCATGCCGGGCTCCTCGACGCCCACCGACTCCAGGAGCTCCATCGCTTCCTCCTCGTCGAGCTCGGCGAGGTCCGCCTCCAGCTTGGCGTTGAGGAAGATCGCCTCGGCAGGGGCGACCAGGGCGCGCTGCTCGGTCTTGAAGTCCTCGTCGACCAGCTCGTCCTCGTCGACGTTGAAGACGTAGAGGAAGGGCTTGGTCGTCAACAGGTGCAGGTCGTGGAGGAGTTCCTCGTTGCCCGAGCCCTGGACGATGCCGTGCGAGAAGAGGGTGTCGCCCTTCTCCAGGATCTCCTGCGCCGCCTCGACCGCCGCGACCTTCGGGCCGATGTCCTTCTTGATGCGCGACTCCCGCTGGAGGCGCGGGAGGACCTTCTCGATGGTCTGCAGGTCGGCGAGGATCAGCTCGGTGTTGATCGTCTCGATGTCGTCCTTGGGCGAGACCTTGCCGTCGACATGCACGACGTTCTCGTCCTTGAAGGCGCGGATGACCTGGCAGATCGCGTCGGACTCACGGATGTTGGCGAGGAACTTGTTGCCCAGGCCCTCGCCCTCGGAGGCGCCCTTCACGATGCCGGCGATGTCGACGAAGTCGACGGTCGCCGGGAGGATCTTCTGCGAGGAGAAGATCTCGGCGAGCTTCGTCAGGCGCGCGTCGGGGACGCCGACCACGCCGACGTTCGGCTCGATCGTGGCGAACGGGTAGTTGGCCGCGAGCACGTCGTTCTTGGTCAGGGCGTTGAACATGGTCGACTTGCCGACATTCGGCAGACCGACGATTCCGATCGTGAGCGACACGTTGCGACTTCCCGTACGTGAGTGGCGTGAGAGCAGTGGAGGGGACCGGCTGGGGCTGCGGAGACTGGGGCCCGGGGCCGATCAACCAGTCTACGGCGTGAGCCGCCCCGCCCAGGCTCCGCGTCGAACACGTGGCCAAGCTCTGCCCATCGGCGTGTCTGAGGGCCTATTCGGCACATAAACCGACCTAAGTTGGTCCAGTGGAGCAACACAGGACACGACCCCCACAGCCCGGCGCAAGACGCGGAGCCCCGCCACTGCCCCCGCAGGCGGGCCGGGGCCCGAACGGCGG
>NZ_JAWOAI010000310.1:0-11994 GCF_033194735.1 Streptomyces sp. W16 | reverse complement strand
GCCCAACCCCGACAACTTCGGCCTCCCGGACCTCAAGGCCCCGCAGGCCGGCGTCCTGGCACCGGTCCTGCAGACCGTGCCGGGGGCGGACCTGGTCACGGGGGCGGGCCTCTAGGCCGTAGCACAAAGGCGGACATGGGCCCGGGTGGTGCGACCCGGGCCCTTCCGCCTGTCATGGGTGCTTCGGACGGTGACCGTGCGGGGTGTCGGACGGTTAGCCCCTCGAACGGTCGGAACGGACGAGGGAGTTGGGCCATGAGCGTGAGCGTCGGTGGAGTATCCGTGGGCCGGGAGCCGGTGAGACCGGGGCCGGTGCGCAGGACGCGGCGGGAGGCGTTGCGCGGGGCGTTCGGGGCCGTGCTCGCCGTGGCGCTGGTGCCGGTCGTCGCGGCCTCCCGGCCCACCCGCTCCGGTGAGGATCCCGGGGACACCGCCTTCGACGAGACGTACCGGGGCCGCCGTATCCGCGGTGTGCTGAACGGCAGTTGGCAGGTGACGGTGGACGGCCGGCCGCTGCATCTCATGCGGCGGGCCGACGGCACCTGGCTGAGCATGGTCGACCACTACCGCTCGTATCCCACCGCACTGGAGGCGACCCGCGCCGCCGTCGACGAGCTGAGCCCCGGCAGCGAACTGCGGGAGGCGGACGGTCCGATGCACATGGGGGGAGACCATGGCGTACACGCGTAAGGACGTCAGCACACTCACCGCCGCCGAGAGGCGGCGGTTCGTGGCGGCGATGCTGGAGATCAAACGGCGGGGCGAGTACGACGAGTTCGTGCGCACGCACATCGAGTTCTTCGTGCCCGACGGGGAGTACGGACTGCGCTCCGCGCACATGGCGCCCTCCTTCCTGCCCTGGCACCGGCAGTTCCTGCTGGACCTGGAGCGGGCGCTGCGCCGGGTCGACTCCTCGGTGACGGTGCCCTACTGGGACTGGACGCGGGACCGTTCAGCGACCGCCCTGCCCTGGACGAAGGACCTGCTCGGCGGCACCGGGCGGCGCTCCGACCACCAGGTGACGACCGGGCCGTTCGCCTACGCGGCGGGCAAGTGGAAGATCACGGAGAACATCACCGACGAGCCGTACCTCACCCGGGACCTGGGCCGGGCCGGCTCCCCGATCGTGCTGCCGACGAAGAACGACCTGGACGGGGCGCTCGCCGATCCCGTCTACGACACGTCACCCTGGGACTCGACCTGCCGCACGGGGTTCCGCAACCGGCTCGAAGGCTGGGGCACCGGGTCGGGCAGCGCGTCCTGGCGCAACCACAACCGGGTCCACAAGTGGGTCGGGGGCGTGATGCTCGGCGGCGCCTCCGTCAACGACCCGGTCTTCTGGCTGCACCACGCCTTCATCGACCTCCAGTGGACGCGCTGGCAGAACAAGCACCGCGGCGCCCGCTATCTGCCGGCGAGGCCGCCGGGGCCGGGCGACGAGCAGGAGGGGCGGGTCGTGGCACGGCAGCAGCGGATGCCGCCCTGGGACGTGACGCCGGAGCAGCTGGAGGACGTCAGCAGGATCTACCGCTACGGCTGACCGCTCGCGGACACGGGAAGAGCCCCGGCGCCTGAGGTGCCGGGGCTCTTCGCGTACGTCCGTCCGCGCGTGCGGTCGAATCAGTGGCCGTAGCCGTTGCCGCCGTAGCCGCCCGGGCCGGGGTGGCCGCCCTTGCCGTGGTCGCTCACGTTGGCGCAGGTGTTGCCGAAGGCCGGGTTCAGCAGGCCGATCACGCTGACGGTGTTGCCGCACACGTTGACCGGGATGTGCACCGGCACCTGCACGACGTTGCCCGACAGGACGCCGGGCGAACCGACGGCCGCACCCTGCGCGCCCGCGTCCGCCATGGCCAGACCGGCGCCGCCGAGCGCCACGGCGCCCGTGCCGAGAGCGACCACGGCCGCCTTCGCGATGCGAGACATCACGTTCTCCTTTGGTTTCGATGAGTGCGGCGGCAGGACTCGCCGCCGCACTTCGGGTTCAACGCGGCGGCCCATGCCTGGTAACGGCGCCGACGGGGAGATCACCCGTTTTGAACAGGACTTCGAGCGCCGGGAGTGGATGTTCGACGGCAGGAAATTCGGTGTTCTCGGCGGGTGCGTGTCGATTAGCCTCCCGGCATGGCAACCGACCAACTGATCCGTCTGTTCGCCGAGCAGAACCGCGTACGAGCCTTCGCGGCGGTGGCCCTGGGCGCGGAAACCTCCGAGCAGGTCGCCGAGGTGGCCGGCCTGACCCCGAAGGGGACGGCCCTCGCCCTGCTCAAGCTGCGCGAGCAGGGCGTGGTGAAGACCATGGACGACGGCGAACTCCGCGTCGACTACGACCTGTTCAAGAACCTCGCGCGCGAGGGCGAGGAGCCCGCCGACCAGGGCCCGGTCACCGGCGACGAGCACACCGACATGATCCTGCGGACCTTCGTCCAGGGCGGCCGGCTGATCCGCCTGCCCGCCCAGTGGACCCGCAAGCAGGTGGTGCTCCAGCACATCGCCGAGCAGACCTTCGCCCCCGGCGTCGAATACCCCGAGCGGACCGTCAACGAGAAGCTGCGCACCTGGTGCGAGGACGGAGAGGTCGACCATGTGACGCTCCGCCGCTACCTGGTGGATCTCCGGCATCTGCGGCGGGGCGACGGCATTTACCGGCGCGTCGGGGCGTGACCTACGGCAGCTGCCGTACGGGCGAACCCGCCAGGTGGGCCCGGATGTTCTCGACGGCCTGGCCGTAGTACGTCCTGTAGTTGGCGTGCGACACATAGCCGAGGTGCGGTGTCGCGAGCAGGCGGGGTGCGGTGCGCATCGGATGGCCGGCGGGTAGGGGTTCGATGTCGAAGACGTCGATTCCGGCGCCGGCGATGCGGCCCTCGTGCAGCGCGGCGAGCAGGGCGTCCTGGTCGACGATCGCCGCGCGCGAGGTGTTGATCAGATACGCGGTCGGCCTGAGGAGGGCGAGTTCGGCGGGGCCGAGGAGACCGCGGGTGCGGTCGCCGAGGGCCAGATGGACCGAGACGAAGTCGCTGGCTGTGAGCAACTCCTCCTTGGACGCGGCGAGTTGTACGCCGATCTCGTCCGCGCGCTCCTTGGTGAGGTGCTCGCTCCAGGCGGTGACCCGCATGCCGAAGGCGAGCCCGATCGTGGCCACCCGGCTGCCGATCTTCCCGAGACCGAGCAGCCCGAGGCTGCGGCCGTGCAGGTCGGCGCCGACCGTCCGCTGCCAAGGGCCGCCCGCACGAAGGGAGTTGCTCTCCTCGACGATGCCCCGGGCCAGGCCGAGCAGCAGCGCCCAGGTCAGTTCGACGGGCGGCGCCGAGGAGCTGGCCGTACCGCACACGGTGACGCCGTGCGCCTCGGCGGCGGCGTAGTCGATGACCGTGTTGCGCATGCCGGAGGCGACGAGCAGCTTCAGGCGGGGGAGCCGGGCGAACAGCGAGGCGGGGAAGGGGACGCGTTCGCGCAGCGTGACCACGATGTCGGCGCTGGCGAGGGCGGTGGCCAACTCGCCCTCACCGTCGAGGTGTTCCCGCAGGCTCACGACTTCCACCGCGTCCTCGACGGGCGACCAGTCGGCGAGTTCGGTCGCCACGTTCTGATAGTCGTCGAGGACAACACAGCGCAGTCGCACGGGAGTTCCGTTCCTTGTCGTCGGGTCCCGGTTCCTACTTCCCGGTGATCGACTGGAACGCTACTCCTTGGCCAGGGAGTTCGCCGTGCGGGTCGGCTTGCCCAGCGCCCAGAAGAGGACGCCGAGGAGGATGAAGGCGGCGAGCGGTACGGCCTCCGTGAGGAGGTACTTCCAGCGCTCCGCGTGGGTCCAGCCGTCCGGGAGGTAGTCGGCGCCGAACCAGTGGTCACCGGCCCCCGGGGCGATCAGCTGCAGGCTGGCGAACAGGATGAGCACGGTGAGGACCACGCTGATCGTGCGGGGGAAGGGCGCCTTGTAGGGGCGGGGGACGTCCGGGGCCTTGCGGCGCAGTACCGCGAGGGCCGGGAAGATGCCCAGGTAGCTGATGAGGGTGGTGGAGATGGCGAGGCCGAGGACGGCGCCGAAGAGCTTGGCCGCGCTGCCGTTGGTGAGCTGGTGGGCCAGCACCAGGACGAGGGTGGAGACCAGCCCGCTGAGGATGTTGACCCGGACCGGCGTGCCGAATCGGCTGGAGATCACGCCGAGGAAGCGGGGCGCGGCGCCGTCGTAGCCGGAGACGGCGAGGGCGCGGTCGGAGCCCATGACCCAGGTGACGCCGGAGGACAGCACCGTGAGGATGAAGAGGATCGCGGCGATGTCCCCGAGCACCGTGCCGGCGCCGCTGCTGGTGACGGTGCCGTCGGCGGCCACGTCACCGCCGTACACGGTGAAGACCTGGCGGATCGCGTCGAGGAAGCCGCCGAGGCCGGTGATGGCCTTGACCGGGAGGACGAGCAGGATGCCGAGGATGGGCAGCGCGTAGAGGAGTACGGCGAGGGCGGCGCTGCGGAAGATCGCGAAGGGGACGTCCTTCTGGGCGTCGGTCATCTCGTCGCCGGCCGTGCTGGGCAGTTCGAAGCCGACGTAGTTGAACATCAGGACGGGCACCAGGAGGACGAAGCCCGTGTACGTCGGGGAGAAGTCGCCGGCGCCGAAGCCGTGCAGGCCGTGCTGGACGCCGTAGACGACGACGGTGATCGTGAAGAGGCCGAGGAGGACGAAGCGGCTCCAGGCGCCGATGGTGGGGATCCACTTGCCGACGTCGAAGGAGAGGATCGCGGCGAGGACGCCGACCCAGATGAAGACGAGGGCGAAGACGTAGAAGGCCGGGGTGCTCAGGTCCTTGCCGTCGTTGAAGAAGGTCGTGTAGGCCGTGACGGCGGAGACGGCGAGGGTGCCGCCGAGCCACACCGGGTTGGTGATCCAGTACAGGAAGTTGTTGACGGCGCCCGCGAGGCGGCCGAAGGCGCGGCTGGTCCAGATGTAGGGGCCGCCCTCCTCGGGGAAGGCGGCGCCGAGCTCGGCGGTCAGCAGCGCGGAGGGGACGAAGAACACCACGGCCAGCACGATGAGCCAGGTGAACGCCTCGGCGCCGTTCTTGGCGATGGTGCCGATCGTGTCCACGCCGACGATGGTGCAGAGAAGGAAGAAGAGGATGTCGAAACGGCCGAAGTGCTTGCGCAGCTTCTGCCGCTCCGTCTGGGCTGCGGCCGGCGTGCGGGCCGGCTCGGATGCTGTCTGACCAGCGGCCACCGGGAGCTCCTGCGGGGACGAGGGGCGGGATTCGGCCAATGATCGGTGCCCATGGGGAACCCCACAAGCGTTCGGGGCCAAGTCTTGACCATTACGTATCCATCGGGACGTAACGGAAACCGGGGGGAAACACGGGGGCGATCGAGCCGGCGGAGTTGGTCTGCTCAGTGCGTCAGGTCCAGCACGGCCGTGCAGTGCGGATCGTCCTCCGGCTGCTCGAAGAGCTCCCGTTCCTGTGACCGGGAGAACACCTCCGCGATCACGGCGGGGCCTGCCTCCGCGAGTCGGACGTCGCAGGCCACGACGTCGGGAGCGTCCTGGTGGCGTACGTACAGCCGCATCCGGCCCGCGCTCAGGTACAGGAAGCCGATGAGGAGTGACTCGGCCTTCTCCCGCTCCTCGTAGCCCGGATCCGGGCAGCTGAGTGTGCTGAGAAGTGTGTACGCCCGGTCCTCCGGCAGCTCCTCGGTGGGCACCTCCTTCGAGAGCCTGATCAGCGGAGTGCCCAGGACGTTGTCCACCTGGCCGCCGGAGTAGAACCGCACCTCGCCCGCCTCGTGCCGTACGCGGCTGACCGCCTCCCACGGGAGCAGCACCTCGTCCTGCTGGAAGAGCGGGATCTCGTAGATCGTGAGGAGATCGCCGAGGGTCGCCTTCCGGCCGCCGAGCGCGATCCGCACGGCCGGTGTCCCGTCGGGGCCTGGGAGGACACCGCGGACGCGCGTCTTCTTCACGATCGGTGCCTGCGTGTAGCGGATCAGGTGGCCGGTCATGTCGGCCTGTGCCACAGCCACTTCCCACGGTGTCATCGCGGGTGTCTCCCTGTTCGGCGCTTGAACCCGGCGGTGGCGGGCTGGTTACTGGTTCATCCAGTCGGGGCACCTTTGCATGCCCTTGCAGTAGGCGGTGATGACGCCGATCATCTGCCCCCTTCCGGCGTCGTACCGCCCGTCCTGGGTGCGGCGGGTGACCTGCGCCTTGACGATGATCTTCACCTGGGGGTGCCTGCCGTCGAAGGCGTAACCCCAGTATTCCAGGCCGCCCTTGCCGTCGTTCTTGTCCGGCTTGCCGTCCAGCGGGCCGTTGACGATGCGGCACGTGCGGATGTTGTGCTTACTCGCGAAGTGCGCCCAGCCCAGTTCGCTGTTCCCGATACGGGTGGGTACGTTCCGCCCGTCCCAGTCCTTCTGATGGCACTTCTTGGTCTTGTTCCAGTGCGGTGGGTCGGCCTGCGCGGCTCCTGTCTGTCCCAGGGCCACGACGGCGGCCGAGAGGGTGACGAGCGTCGCTTTCGTGATCCACTTCATGCGGCTGACCCTGCCACACAACTATCGACCGATTCACCCCGGTTGCAGCATTTTCACCCCCATGGTTCGTCAGCCCGTCGGAGTGTCTTCGAGTTGGAAGTGCCAGACGACCACGATCGGGGAGTCGTCCAGGGCCGCGGCCGACGCTTCCGGGCACCAGTGCAGCAGGTCCCAGGACGGGTGGGTCGGGAGTGGGTCCGGGGCGGTGTCGGGGTCTGGGGAGTGGTGCGGGCGGCGGGGTTCCTCGCAGTGCCGGACCTGGAAGCCCAGCGGGAGGGCCGCGGCGAGGTAGGCGCTGAGCGGGCGGTGGTACTCGGCGAGGAGGGACGGACGGCCGTCCGGGCCGGGGCGGCGGGGCAGGGTCGGCCGGAGGTAGGACACCAGCAGGTGGGCGTCCGAGACGACGAGGTGTCCGCCGGGGCGCAGGACGCGCGCGAACTCCCTTAATACCGGGGCCAGTTCGGGGACGTGGGTCAGGGCGAGGGCGCATACGACGGTGTCGACCGCGTTGTCGGGAAGCGGGAGCCGGTGCAGGTCGGCCTCGTGGAAGTCGACGTCCGGCAGGCGCGTGCGGGCCTGGGCCAGCATGTCCGGTGAGGCGTCGACGCCGGTCACCCGGTGGCCGAGTTCGTGCAGGTAGGCGGTGTGGCGGCCGGTGCCGCAGGCCGCGTCCAGTGCCGTGCCGACGGGCAGGGTGTCCAGGACGCGTCGGACGACGGGCTGCTCGATGTCGATCATCTGGTTGCCGGGGGCGTCGTAGTGCGGCGCCCAGCCCTGGTAGACCTCGGCCGCACTGATCGTGCCCGGATCCGCCGTGACCCCCTCGGCGTGGGCGAGGGCGGGTGTGTCCAGCAGGGAGCGGATCTCGGCGATCCGGGCCTCGACGAACGCCCGGTCGGCGCTTCCCTCCCGGAAACCGCGCAGCAGAGCGGCACCCTCGACGCCCAGCAGATATCCCAGGGGACTCAGATAGGTCACCCCATGGACGGTACGGACAGATGTTCCGGCGGCTCCACTGCTTTTGCGGCCGTCCGGCGACGCTACCTGTTCGGCGTGCGGTCGTTACCCGTCCGGACAGTCGTTCTCGGAGGCAGGAGCCGGCATGAGGCAGTTTCCCCTGGAGTCGCTCGACCTGGCGCCGGGACGCTTGGTGGAGTGGCGCCTTCACCGCAGGGGAGAACGGGCCGACGGCGGCGGCGAGGGGCCGGTCAAGAGGGCCTCGTTCAACCAGGACAAGCACTTCACCGTGGCCGAGGAGGGTCGCGGGGAGGACGACGAGTTCTCGTCCTGGCTCGCCGTCACGTTCGAGGTGTCGGGGACGCTCGACCGGTGTGCGCTGGAATCCGCCCTGCTGCACTTCGTACGGCGACACGAGGTACTGCGCTGCGAATTCCGGCGCCTGGCCGGGGAGTTGGCGTGCGAGCCGCTGCGAGCGCAGGACATCGGCCTGGGCGCGGTCGATGTCGGCGAGTTCGATTCGGCGGAGGCCCTGCGGACATTTCTGGCCGACAGTTTCACGGCGCAGATCGACACGCTCTCCTGGCCGCTGTTCCTGATGGGGGCGGTGGTCCGGGAGGGCTCCTCGACGGTGTATCTCGCCTTCGACCACATCGTGTGCGACGGCATGTCGATGCCGAACGTCGTCAGCGACATCCAGACCGCGTACGCCGCGTACACAGCCGGCCGTGATGTCGTACTTCCCGCTGCCGGAAGCTATCTGGACTTCGCGCAGGAACAACGCGACCGCTATCTGTCGATCAGCGCCTGCGACAGCCGGCTGGACCACTGGAAGTCCTTCATCGCGCGCAACGGTGAGTTCTTCCCCAGGTTCCCACTCGATCTCGGCATCGAACCGGGCCGCACATACCCCACGGTGAACGAGGCGGGCCCACTCCTCGACGCCCGGCAGACCGCGGAGCTGGAGAGCCGTTGCCGCGCTGCCGGCGGGAAGGCGTTCATGGGGGTGCTGGCCGCGGTCGCGATCTCTCTTCGGCAGGAAGGCGGACCCGGCGTCTACCGCGGGCTGATGCCGGTCAGCGAACGCGGCCGGGGCGACTGGCTGCACTCGATGGGGTGGTTCGTCAACACGATGCCCATCGAGTTCTCCGTGGCGGAGGGCGAGGAATTCGCCGAGGTGATGGCCAATGTGCGGGCCGGCTTCGCGGATCTGCTGCGCAGCGTCGACGTGCCGTTCGTCAGGGTGTGGGAACTCCTGGCGCCGGACGACTTCGCCCTGCGCACCTGGCCGTTCCCGGTGAACTTCTTCTCCTACGCCGACATGAGGAAGTGCCGGGGAGCGGAGCACCACGACAGCTGGCGGCCCACGGCACACGTATGGGCGTCCCGCACCAACGGCACCTCCTCCTGGTTCCAGCGGGACGCCTGCGGCCTCCACATGAACTCGATCTACGCCGACACACCACAGGCCCGCCGGACCATGACGGAGCTTCGACGGACGCTGCGGGAAGTCCTGCTGGAGATCTCGGGTGCCGGCCGGATCCCGGTCCCACGCGGCCAGTGGACGGACCGCGCGTTCACGACGGCGCGGGTGTGAGCGGTCCGGGCCGGAGGTGATGCCGAGTCGGCCGCTGAGGTGGGTCGGCTCCGTTCGTTGAAACCGCGCATCTCGGCGAACAACCGCAAGAACACCGCCAAGGCACTCACCGAGGCCACACTCGCCCTCCTGCGCGAGTACGCCTCCTTGGACGGCACCCCGGCCGCCGCCGGCTCGGTCAGGTGTGACCGGTGAATCCTCAACGTGGCGATCAAGTACGCCATCCGCCAGAAGGTCCTTGCCGGTAACCCGCTGCCCACGGGCAAGGACGAGGACAACTCGCCGACCGGCAAGCGCGTGTACGACCTGCGCCACACCTGCCTGACCACGTGGCTGAACGACGGCGCCCGCCAGCCCATGTCGCCGCGCTCCAGTAGCGCATCGAAGGCCCCCAGCGGCCGCCCACTGGGCTGTTTCCGAGCCCGCGGGTTCCACTACGCCTGGTTCCCCACCTCGTCGATGACCGGTACGCCCTCGGCGGCTGCGCGTCGGGCCTTCGCGCACCGGGACATCGGCTCGTTGGTGACGAGCACGCTGGTGTGCCGGCTCACGGAGGTCATCATGTTCAGCCCGGCGGCGACGGCCCGCCCGACCAACTCCGCCCGGGCGTGCGAGGGTTCACCGGTTATCGCGATCTTCATCTCCTGCAGTAGCGGCCCGCCGGGGGTCATGCGTCCTGGATTGCGGTAGGCGCAGGGTGCCTTGGGCGGCTTCGGCGTGAACTGCGATTCCGCCCGGGGTGGGCAACTCACCAGCGGCAACGTCGTAGTGGGCGGCCGGCGTGCCCAGCTTCATGTCGTCCGTCGGCGGATCCGCCTGGCGATTTAAAGCCAAAGTGCAGAGCCGCTGGGACACCGGCAGCCACATCCGCGCACGGGTGAACTCGTAGGCCAGGAAGTCGTAGTCGAACTGGGCGTTGTGGGCGACCAGGACCCGGTCCTGGAGCATCGCCCCGATCCGTCCGGCGACCTTGTCGAAGGTCGGCGCACCCCGATCGTCACCACCGCGACGGTCGGCACCCGGTCCCGCCGGGCGACGAGCCCGGAGGTCTCCACCTCGACCAGGGCCCAGTCGCGGGCGTGGTGGACCAGCAAAAACGCCCTCCCGGAGGGAGGGCGGACACGGGATGTACGCAGAGCGCCCCCGGCAGGACTCGAACCTGCGGCCAAGCGCTTAGAAGGCGCCTGCTCTATCCACTGAGCTACGGGGGCCGGGTGTGGTGGCCTCGGTCGTGGTGTGCCCGGGTGTGGGCCGGTCCGTGACGTTGCCGGGGACAAGGATAGGGCTCCCGGGTCCTTGTCCCTGTTGCTTCCCCTCCGTGGCTCGATGTGGAGGTTCGGTGAAGCGGTCCTGATAATCGCAGGCAGGTACGAATCGTGCATCGCTTTTGGTGCCCCGCGCCACGGGTGTTGTGCACTCGTTATGCCTGGACTGTGCCCATGCCCCAGTCATCCCTTCCGTCCGTTGTGTTCTGTCGGCGCGCAGACATGCTCATATGCTTCAGAATTCCCCCAAAATTGGGCATTCTTCACATGTGGTGACCTTGGACGTACGGCCTCAGCTGCTCGACGCACTCTCCGCCCTGCGCGACCGTGTCGCCGCCGCACGCTTCCCGCTGCCCCTGGCGGGGGCTCCACGCGCGCGTGCCAACCGCGACGAACTGCTCGCCCAGCTCGACGACTATCTGGTGCCCCGCCTGAAAGAGCCCGAAGCGCCCCTGCTGGCCGTGGTCGGCGGTTCCACCGGCGCGGGCAAGTCGACGCTCGTCAACTCCCTTGTGGGGCGCCGGGTCAGCGAGGCCGGGGTACTGCGGCCGACGACCCGCACACCGGTGCTCGTCTGCCATCCGGAGGACCATCACTGGTTCAGCGGGATGCGGGTGCTGCCCGACCTCACGCGCGTGTGGGTGCCCCATCAGGACCCGGGGGACGAGTTGCTCCTCCCCGGTGAGGACGGTACGCGCGTGCTGCGGGTCGAGACCGCCGACTCCCTCCCGCGCGGAATCGCCCTCCTGGACGCGCCCGACATCGACTCCCTGGTCGCTGACAACCGGGTACTGGCCGCCGAACTCATCTGCGCGGCCGACATCTGGATCATGGTCACCACGGCCGCCCGCTACGCCGACGCCGTGCCCTGGCATCTGCTGCGCACCGCCAAGGAGCACAACGCGACCCTGGTGACCGTCCTCGACCGGGTCCCCCACCAGGTGGTGTCCGAGGTGTCGCGCCAGTACGGTGCCCTGCTCGCCAAGGCAGGTCTCGGCGACGTACCCCGCTTCACGGTGCCCGAACTGCCCGAGTCCGCCTGGGGCGGGGGGCTGCTTCCGGCCAGTGCTGTGGCCACGCTGCGGAGTTGGCTCGTGCAGCAGGCCCAGGACCCGGGGGCCCGTCATCAGTCGATGGCGCGTACGGCCTACGGCGTCCTCGACTCGCTCAAGTCACGGATGCCCGAACTGGCCGGTGCCGCCGCCGCCCAGTACGCCGCCGCGCTGCGGCTCACGGCCGCCGTCGACGGGGCCTACGACAGCGAGCACGCGCGCGTGCGGGGTCGTTTGCAGGGCGGGGCCGTGCTCGCCGGGGACGCGTTGAAGCGCTGGCGCGCCTTCCCGCTCGACTGCTCCGCCGGCGAACTGCTCGACGCCCTCGCCGAAAGCCTCGCCGCACTGCTGCTGTGCGCCGTCACGGCCGCCGACGAACGCGTCGACGACGCCTGGCGGCGTGAACCGGCCGCGAGCGCCCCCGAACTCACCGACCGCGATCCCTCGCTGGAGAGCGCCGAGCACCGCATCGGGATGGCCGTACGGCGGTGGCGGCGCGAGCTGGAGGAGTACGCCGAGGAGGAGGTCGCCGACCTCGACCGGAGCATCGCGCCCGACCCCGAGGTGGTCGCCGCGCTGGTCGCCACCGCGCTGCTGGGCG
>NZ_JAWOAI010000309.1:0-12011 GCF_033194735.1 Streptomyces sp. W16 | reverse complement strand
GGACGCGGCGACGGGGTCGGGGGTGGGGGTGGTGGCGGGGTCGGCGTCGGGCGCGCCGTGCACGACGACCCATCGGTCCGCTCCCAGCAGCGGCGCGACGTCCGCCGGCGGGGCGCCCAGCAGCAGTCGTACGAGCGCCGACGAACGGTCCGCTCCCGTGCGGCTCTGGTGTTCGCCGGTGAGGAGGGAGAGCAGTACGGCCGCGACGGAGGCGATGGTGTGGTCGCCGGGGTCGCGGTGCGGAGCGGCGACACCGAGGACGAAGCCCTGGCCGGTACCGAGGGCGTAGGCGGCGAGGTGGGTGCCGGGGACTGTGTCGGTGGCGGAGGTGGGGGAGGCGGCGGAAGAGGGTGCTTCGGTGGGCCGTACCACCCGTGCCAGCCCCGCCAGAGCGTCCGCCCCCGTGGTTCCCCGTCCCGCCGCCGCGATCTCCGTGCCATCCGGGCCGTACAGCACGGCACGCCCGCTGACCCGCTGCGCGAGCTGCCGTAGCACCGAAGGCACCGGATCGGGGCGGGAGGCCGCTGCCGCCAGGCTCTGCTGGGCCTCGGTGACGCGGCGGAGTTCGGCGAGGCGGGCCTGTGCCATCAGCTGCCAGACCGCGCGGGCCACGCGGGAGAAGGGGGTGGGCGGCGGGACCTCCAGGAGCGGCAGGTCGTAGTGGTCGCAGGCCGCGACCAGGGCCCTCGGTACGGTGTCGTGGATGGGCGCGACGCCGAAGCCGAGGGCCACACCGCCCGCCTCGACGATGCGGGAGACGTAGTCGGCGAAGTACGTGCCGGAGCCCGCCGCCTCCGGGATGTGGACGCCGGCCGTCAGCAGCAGCTCGCCGCCCAGGAGATACGGATACGGGTCCGGCATCTCCGAGGTGTGCGCCCAGTGGATGACGGTGCCGGGGTCGGTGGGGCCCGCGATCTGCCGCAGCCCCAGGTCCTCGCGGGCCAGGAGGGCGGCGAGGGGTACGGGGGGTGTGGGCGGAACCGTGAGGTCCGGCATGGTGGACGTTTCCTCCATCACCTCGTGCTCGGATGGATGAAACGTACACTTCGCAGCCGCTTTCCGGCCACCTAGGGTCAGTCGCGACGCAAGCCCCCCGAGAGTGCGCGAAGGAGGCCCCCGTATGGCCGTCGACTACACCGTCATCGTCGTCTACCTGGCCGGCATGCTGGCCATGGGCTGGTGGGGCATGCGCCGCGCCAGGTCTAAGAGCGACTTCCTGGTCGCGGGCCGCCGCCTGGGACCCGTCATGTACTCCGGCACCATGGCCGCCATCGTCCTCGGCGGCGCGTCCACCATCGGCGGCGTGGGCCTCGGCTACCAGTACGGACTGTCCGGCGCCTGGATGGTCTTCACCATCGGCCTCGGCCTGCTCGCCCTCTCCGTCTTCTTCTCCGCCCGCATCGCCCGCCTGAAGGTGTACACCGTCTCCGAGATGCTCGATCTCAGGTACGGGGGTCGCGCGGGAGTGATCTCCGGCGTCGTCATGTGGGCGTACACCCTCATGCTCGCCGTCACCTCGACGATCGCCTACGCCACGATCTTCGACGTCCTCTTCGACATGAACCGCACGGTCGCGATCGTCCTCGGCGGCTCGATCGTCGTCGCGTACTCGACGCTCGGCGGCATGTGGTCCATCACGCTGACGGACATGGTCCAGTTCGTGGTGAAGACGATCGGCGTGCTGCTTCTGCTCCTGCCGATCGCGGTCGTCAAGGCGGGCGGGTTCAGCGAGATGAAGGCGAAGCTGCCCACCGGGTACTTCGACCCGCTGGGCATCGGCGGCGAGACGATCTTCACGTACGTCCTGATCTACACGTTCGGCATGCTCATCGGCCAGGACATCTGGCAGCGCGTGTTCACGGCCGGCAGCGACAGGACGGCCAAGTGGGGCGGCACGGTCGCCGGCACCTACTGCCTCGTCTACGCCCTCGCCGGCGCCGTCATCGGCACGGCGGCCAAGGTCCTCTACCCCGACCTCGGCAGCGCCGACGACGCCTTCGCGACCATCGTCAAGGACGAACTCCCGGTCGGCGTAAGGGGATTGGTGCTCGCGGCGGCCCTGGCCGCAGTCATGTCCACATCCTCCGGCGCGCTGATCGCCTGCGCCACGGTCGCCAACAACGACATCTGGTCGAAGCTGCGCGGTGCCGTCCGGCGGGACAGCGAGGAGGAGCAGCACGACGAGGTGCGCGGCAACCGTGCCTTCATCCTCGTCATGGGCGTCGCGGTGATCGTCACGGCGATCGCGCTGAACAACGTGGTGGAGGCGCTGACCGTGGCCTACAACCTCCTCGTCGGCGGTCTCCTCGTCCCGATCCTCGGCGGCCTGCTGTGGAAGCGCGGCACCGCACAGGGCGCGCTCGCCTCCGTCGCCGTCGGCGGCCTCGCGGTCGTCGGCCTGATGGCGACCTACGGCATCCTGGCCAACGAGCCTGTCTACTACGGCCTGTTGTCGTCCCTGGTCGCCTACGTCACCGTGTCGCTCGCGACGCCGGCGACCGACGCGGCGGTGCTGGCCGCCTGGCGGGAACGGCTCGCCGGGCGCGGTGCCCCCGAACTCGCGTCCGAACCGGTCGCCGCCCACCAGTAAAGTCGTAGCCAGCCGTACAAAGCCGTAAAAAAGTCCATACGCGACGAAGCGTAGGAAAGAAGGCAGTGCCCATGACCAGCAACGAGACGCCTCGCGGCCCCGTCGACTCCTCGCGCACCCCGCGCTACGCCGGGCCCGCGACCTACGCCCGGCTGCCGCGCCTGGACGAGGTGGGCAGCGCCGATGTCGCCGTGGTCGGGGTGCCGTTCGACGCCGGTGTCTCCTACCGGCCGGGCGCGCGCTTCGGCGGCAACGCGATCCGCGAGGCGTCCCGGCTGCTGCGGCCGTACAACCCGGCGCAGGACGCGTCCCCGTTCGCGCTGGCGCAGGTCGCGGACGCCGGTGACATCGCGGCGAACCCGTTCAACATCAACGAGGCCGTCGAGACCATCGAGGCCGCGGCGGACGAACTCCTGGGCACCGGCGCGCGGTTGATGACTCTGGGCGGCGACCACACCATCGCGCTGCCGCTGCTGCGCTCGGTCGCGAAGAAGCACGGCCCGGTGGCCCTGCTGCACTTCGACGCCCATCTCGACACCTGGGACACGTACTTCGGCGCCGAGTACACGCACGGGACGCCGTTCCGCAGGGCAGTTGAGGAGGGGATCCTCGACACGGAGGCGCTCTCGCACGTCGGCATCCGCGGTCCGCTGTACGGCAAGCAGGACCTCAAGGACGACGAGAAGATGGGCTTCGGCATCGTGACGTCCGCGGACGTCTACCGCCGGGGCGCCGACGAGGTCGCCGACCAGCTCCGCCAGCGCATCGGCGACCGTCCCCTCTACATCTCCATCGACATCGACTGCCTCGACCCGGCCCACGCGCCCGGCACCGGCACGCCCGAGGCCGGCGGCCTGACCTCGCGCGAACTTCTGGAGATCCTGCGCGGCCTGGCATCCTGCAACCTGGTGTCGGCGGACGTCGTCGAGGTGGCGCCGGCGTACGACCACGCCGAGATCACGTCGGTGGCCGCGTCCCACACCGCGTACGACCTGATCACCATCATGTCCCGTCAGATTGCCGAGGCTCGTTCGAAGTGACCCACGACCACGACCTGGAACTCCGTCCGACGGCGGCTCAGACGGAGGCCGCGCTGAATCCTCCCCCCGGCCGCAACGGCGGAGACCTGGTCGTGGAGACCCTGGCGGGCCTCGGCGCCACGACCGTCTTCGGGCTCCCCGGCCAGCACGCGCTCGGCATGTTCGACGCCCTGCGCCGCTCCGACCTCCGCTACATCGGCCTACGGGTGGAGAACAACGCGGGGTTCGCGGCGGACGCGTACGGCCGCATCACGGGTGAGGCGGCGCCGCTGCTGCTGTCCACGGGCCCCGGCGCGCTGACGTCACTGGCCGCGCTCCAAGAGGCGCGGGCGGCCTCGGCCCCCGTCCTGGCGATCAGCAGCCAGATCCCGACGGCGGGCCTGGGCGGCGGTCGCCACGGCTTTCTGCACGAACTCCCGGACCAGTCGGCCTCGTTCAGGGGCGTGGTGAAGTCGGTCCACACCGTCCGCACCCAGTCACAGATCCCGTCCGCGATCGCGGAGGCGTGGAAGTCGGCGCTGACGGCTCCGCACGGCCCGGTGTGGGTGGAGATTCCCCAGGACGTGTTGCTGGCGCCCACTCTGCTGCCAGTGGTGACGGCGGTGGACGCGACCCCGGAGGACCTGGTCCCGCGCCCCGAACTGACCGCCGTAGCAGCGGACTTGCTGTCGCGCGCGGCGCGGCCCGCGATCATCGCGGGCGGGGGAGTCGTACGGGCGGACGCGTCGAAGAAACTGCGGCAACTGGCGGAGAAACTCCGGGCCCCGGTGGTCACGACCCCCGGCGGGAAGGGGGCGTTCCCGTGGAACCATCCGCTGTCGTTGCAGTCCTGGCTGGAGGACCGCCACACGACGGACTTCCTGGAGGACGCGGACGTACTGCTGGTGGTGGGCTCGGGTCTGGGTGAGCTGTCGTCGAACTACCACACGTTCAGGCCGCGCGGCCGGGTCATCCAGATCGAGGCGGACCTCGGCAAACTGGAGTCGAACCACCCGGCGTTGGGCATCCACGCGGACGCGTGGCACGCGGTGCAGGCGCTGTTGGAGACGGTGACGGAGCGGACGGACGCGACGGCGGAGGGCCGGGTGGGGGAGGTGCTGGCGCGGGTTAGGGAACGCATCTCCGCTCAGGAACTGACCCTGGAACAGGGCGTGTTGGAGTCGGTCCGCAGGGCCCTGCCGGCCGACTCCCCGTCCTTCTGGGACATGACGATCCTGGCCTACTGGGCCTGGTCGGCGTTCGACGCGAAGGGCCCCAACCATCTCCACTCCGCCCAGGGCGCGGGCGGCCTCGGCTACGGCTTCCCGGCGGCGCTCGGCGCGGCTGCGGCGGATCCGACGCGGCCGGTGCTGGCGGTGTCGGGTGACGGGGGTGCGCTGTACTCGATCGCGGAGCTGGCGACGGCCAAGCAGTATGACCTGAACGTCACTTGGCTGATCGTCGACGACGGCGGCTACGGCATCCTCCGCGAATACATGACGGACGCGTTCGGCGAGGCGACGGCGACGGAACTGACCCGGCCGGACTATGTGGCGCTGGCGGAGTCGTTCGGGGTGCCGGGGGTGCGGACTTCGCCGGAGGCGCTGGAGACGGATCTGGCGAAGGCGCTGGGGACGCCGGGGCCGTCGGTGGTCGTACTTCCGGCTGTGCTGCGGATGTTCGCGGCTACGCACCTGGACTGACGGACAAGCCCTGTCCGGCGCCGGCAGTCAGGTGGGGGTCGAGTCGAGGAAGTTCGGATTCCGGGTCATAGGGTCAAGAGTCGATCAAGTATTTGGCATGACATCGTCAGGTGGGGGTTGCTGATCCATAGTTGGGGCCACGTGTCTCGCAGGGGGCTGGGCACGAAATGAGTGCGCGGTATCGCCGCGCCTCCGGGGGCGGGGGATTCGTTTTGTTTTCGCGACATTTTTCTTTGCTGCTCAGACAACCCATTACTCAGAGAAATCGGCGCGGACGCGCGAGGGCGCGGGTCGTCGTGCTGGGTGCGGGCCTGGCGTTAGTGGCGTCCGGCGGCGGCGCGGTGGCCATCGCATCGGGTGACACGGACCGCGGTGCGCCGTTGGCGGCTTCCGAGCAGACAGACCGCACTTCGGCTCTGGCGTCGGCCAAGGCGCGGGACGAGCGGGTGGAGATCACCGCTGAACGGACCGAGAAGTCCACCGCGTGGGCCAACCCAGACGGGACGTTGACCACCGACGTGTTCAGCGGTCCGATCCGGGTGCGGGAAAACGGTTCGTGGACGCCGGTGAGTACTGCGCTCGCCGATACGGGGGACGCCGTCACTCCCAGGGCGACCGTGGCAGATCTGAGTTTCTCCGACGGAGGGCCGGGCCCCTTCGCGCATGTGGCTGACGGTTCCAAGGCGTTGGGTCTGTCGCTGGGCGACGACCTCCCTGTCCCCTCGCTGGCCGGAGACACCGCCACGTACGCCGACGCGGTGGCGGGCGGAGACCTTGTGGTCACAGCCCTCCCGACCGGATTTTCGGAGCAGGTCGTCCTGCACCGGCGTCCGGACGGGCCGCTGACGCTCCGTATCCCGCTCACCCTCTCCGGTGGGCTGAAGGCGTCCCAGGACGCGAACGGCCATCTGACGCTGACCGACGCGTCGGGCAGGACCGTTGCCGACGCTCCTGCTCCGCACATGTGGGACTCGGCTGTGAACGAGGCTTCCGGCCTGGCTGAGAACGACGCCAAGGTGGACTCAAGAATTGAGGACACCCCGGGCGGACAGGTGCTCGTCCTCACGCCGGACACGGCGTTCCTGAACTCGCCGGACGTGACCTACCCGTTGACCATCGACCCGACCACCACGCTCGCGGTCAGTACGGATACGTGGCTGGAGAGCCCGAACTACACCGATTCACAGCGTTCCTCCGACGAACTGCGTGTCGGCACCTACGATTCCGGCACGCACCGGGCCCGCGCCTATCTGAAGTTCGACACCTCGGCGTTCATCGGCATGCACATTGTGGACACCGATCTTTCCCTGTACTCGTACTGGTCCTCCACCTGCTCCACTGCGGGATCCGGGGTGCGGGTCCGCAGAGTGACCTCTGCCTGGGACTCGACGGCCATCGCCTGGGACGACCAGCCGACCGTCACCAGCGCCGGAGAGAAGGTCAACACCGCCGCCCACGGCTACAACACGTCCTGCCCGGCCGCCGGCAACCACTGGGACATCGACGCCATCGTGCAGGCTTGGGCCGACGGAGCCGAGAACGACGGTGTGCAGTTGCGCGCGGTCGACGAGAGCGATCCGCTCACCTGGCGCCGTTACCGCTCCGCGAACTACGTCAGCGGGGACAGCAGTTATGAGCCCCACCTCACCGTGAACTACCGTGACGATTCCGAGCTGGCTGGCATTACCGACTCCGCGTCGCTGACGACTCCGGTAGTGGCAAAGGGAACGGTCGACAACTCGGACGGTACGGCGGCCTCGGGTGCCGATGTCGTCCTGTACGCATGGCCGAGCAACGAAGTGGACGACGCTCTCGAAGAGGGCGACTACGTCAAGCTCCAACCGGTCGCCAAAGCCGTCACCGACAGTTCAGGCGGGTACGAGCTGAGGATTGCGGCCCTGTCCGCCCTCAGCGCGCAGGCCGCTGATGACGGGACCGTCAACTTCGAGGCCATAGCCAGTTCCGGGAGGAAAGCGGTCTCGTACAACTTCGGGCGCAGACTGGTCACTTCGTCCTCGGTCGCGAAGGTCCTTGCCTACAGCACCGCCTCTACCGCGGCGGACACTTCGGCCGACGCCGCCGCCCTTCAGGCGGATCCGGAAGACGTCACTCTGACCCTGGACTCCGAAGCGTCGTCAGCTCCGGCCGAGGATTCCACGACCGATGCGACAGAGAATCCCTCGGCAACCCCGACCCCGGTCGCGGATCCCAGCGAGGTGACGGGCAGCGACGAGGATCCGGAGGAAGTCGAAGCCGGTGTCTCGAAGGCGTGCGGTATCAGACTCCTGAAGAAGATCCCGCCGAAGTGGGTGATCATCGGCCAGACCTACAGCAAGACAACAGGGGTGGCTCACACCCTGTCCTACACATCAGGTGCTTCGTCATCCCTTGGTGTCGGGGTCTCGGCGTCCGGTACGTACGGCTCGTACTCGGCGGGAGGAAGCATGTCCAAGTCGAGTTCGACCACGACGCAGTACCCGAACTACGGGAACAATACCGGCGTTTATTACAAGACGCAGTTCAGATACGGTAAGTACATCGTGGGATGCGCTTATGCCGACCCTTGGTACGAGGTACGTCCGAGAAGTTATGCGGGTGGGGCCGACACCAGTTCCGCCCACATTCCGAATGCGACACACTGCTTCAAGTACATCAAGGGCAGCGTTTTCACGAAGACGAGATCCAAGGCAATCACCTGGACCAACGGGGCGAGCCTCACGAGTGTGATCGGCATTGACCTGTCCGCGGAAACGGGTTACTCATCGGATACCACGGTGGTGTACACGTTCAACAAGACCCGTCATCTCTGCGGCACGGGCGGTGATCCGGGCAGTGCACATCCGTACAACTTCGTCGCCAAGTAGCAAGGCGGCCGCGGTGCTGCTGCTGGTGCTCGTTCTGGGCGCCGGCAGCGCGTGCACAACGTCGTCGGGCGCGGGTACGAACGGGCCGCTCGAGAACTCGGGTGTCGCGGACGGCACCAAGGTCTGCGTGCCGGTGAAGACCGGGACGACACTCGCCTTCGGCGCTGAAATACCGCGCAACACCGGTCACGAGGACGTGGTGATCGACGGGGTCGGTCTGGCTGCCCCGCACGGACTCCGTCTGGTCGAAGCAGTGCTGGTCGCAGCCCGCGACAACCTGGTGGGCCTTGAGCTGTATCCGCCGTCCGACGAGCCGGGGTTCGACTGGGCCGGGCGGCGTCCGGCCGTCGGCGCGACGCTCGCTCCCCAGGCGAAGTCCGCCGAAGCGGAGCCCGGATCCACGCAGTCCGCCGGTACGGCTTCCGCGTCGGCTTCGGCTCCGACGCAGACCAGCACTTCGGGGTCCTCGGGGACCGTGCGCAATCTTGTGGTGGCGATACGTGTCACTGGTACCGCGAGAGCCCAGATGTCCGGCGTGACGGTGACCTACCACGTGGGAGGCGCCACATATCAGTGGCGTGATTTCACCGAACTCGTGGTCGAGACGAAGAAGAGCCGTTGCTGAGCCGCTGTCGATCGATCCTGTTGGCGGTCCTGATTCTTGTTGTCGGGACCGCGGCAGGTGACTCGGGTGTCTCCGCCGTCCCAACGTCAGCGGTTCCTCCGGCTGACGCGGTGGTGGCGCTGGTCAACGCGTCCTCGCCGGCAGGCGATCTGTTCAACGGTCAGTTCTGCGGTGGCGTGCTCGTCGCCGAAGACCTGGTGCTGACCGCCGCGCACTGTGTCCACGCAGCACGGCACAGTGCGGTGGACGCCGTCGTGGGGGCCGACAATCTGTGCCGCGATGCCCCGGTGGGGGGACAACGACTGAGAGTCGACCGCGTGATCGCGCACCCTCGGACGAGCAGCGGAAAGGTGGTGGACGCCGCGCTGCTGGTTCTGGACGGCAGCGCTCGGACGACCCCGGCAAGACTGCCGGGCCCCGCCGATCAACCGCCGGCCACCGCCACCGTGTTCGGCTGGGGTCGCAATGGGTTCGGCGGGGTCGCACCCTGCCGCCGCACCGCGGTCCCGCTCCGCTTCGTAGCCGCCGATCGCTGTACGGAGGCCCAGCGCAACCTGGACATCACGCCGAACCCCGCCTGGCAGTCGTGCGCGCTGCCGGACAGCGGCGCCACCCGCAACACATGCACCGGCGATTCAGGCAGTCCCGCGCTGGCGGGCAGCGCCCCGCCCACTGTCCTCGCGGTGGTGAGCTGGGGGCCGAGCTGCCGGGTCGACGATGTCGGCGTATACGTACGTGCGGCGGCGCTCCGCTCATGGATCCTGACGGTCGCCTCGACAAGGGCACGACCAACCCTTGGTTCCGGCGGCTTGTCAGCGCCACGAGGACGCGGCCCGACTGGGCCTCGCTCCGCGGTGACGGCAGACGACTGATGGACCTCGAACCGCATCTCGCGGAAGTCGTCGACCAGCTCCGGCTGGTCTTCCCCGCCGGTGTCCGAGAGGACGACGCGGACTACGGTCCCTTGCTCGTGATCCTCTCCGACCTGTTGGCCGAACGGAACCTGGGCGTGGTGGTGGAGGCGGCTTTCGGCTTCGACCGACATGTGGTGCGCAACCGGGCGGCAGGGGCCCTGTCCTACGGGAAGCCGCCCGCCGAAGAGGTGGAGCGGCTCAAGGAACGCATGACCGGGCGGGGTTGGTACCTGGAGG
The DNA here is from genome assembly GCF_033194735.1 of Streptomyces sp. W16. NCBI lineage: Bacteria > Bacillati > Actinomycetota > Actinomycetes > Kitasatosporales > Streptomycetaceae > Streptomyces > Streptomyces sp. W16. Next base: position 2,059 of record NZ_JAWOAI010000309.1, on the reverse strand, counting down.
ATACGGAAGGCTGTCGGTCATCCTGACGAAGGACGCCCGGTGGGTGGCCTCCGAAGTGGACATCCGCCACATCAGGGATGTCTGGGAGGAGCGGGGAATCCACTGCTCGTCGACGGCGCTGCGTTTCGTCGAGCAATTCAACGGAACCGGCTTCGATTACCCACGCCATCCGCTCGATCCGGGGACACACAGCTGCGAACTGAACGCCGAGCGCGCCAGTCGCATGGTCAACGGCGAAAAGCTGAGGGGATACGAGCGGCGAACAGGAGAGAAGCTGACGCCCGTGGGCACCGCCGCTTCCGGTGCTCTCGTGCTCCTGGTTGCCGAGGGGGGCCGGACGTACGGCGCCTACGACACGTTTCTCGCCCTCTACGGCGGGAGCCCGGAGGAAGCATTGACGCACCTGGTCGACAGAGTTCGTCCTGAACGGCTGGACTGATGGCGGTCCCGCAGGACACCTACCGCAGAGGTCGTCGGCCACCAGGAACCGCCGGTCGCGCGCGGCCCCGTACCGCCCGCCTGGTGGTATGCCGCAGGCGGGCGGTACGCGGCTGAGCGGTTTCCGGCTACCAGATCGCCTCGACCCACTCCGGGTGGTCGATGAACGGGTTCCGGTTGTGCTGGTACGTGTCGTAGATGACCTGGTTGCGCTTCTCCTCGAAGGCGCTCGGCGGGTCCGCCTCGTTCCAGGCCTTGAGGACGGAGAGCTTGCCCATGTAGGGGTTGCTGCCGTTGCCCACCTTCTCGTTGGGCTCCAGGTCGGCGAAGCCGTCGTCGCCCTCGTAGCGCACGGCCATGTAGAGGATCATGCGGGCCACGTCGCCCCGGTCCGCCGCGCGGGGCGCGAAGGAGTCGGAGTCGACGGTGCTGCCGCCGCCGTTGGTGACCGCGCTGCCGCCGTTGTCGAAGTCCAGGTTGCCGCGGATGCTGTTGACCTGGACGTCCGCGGGACGCAGGTGGTGCAGGTCCGTGCCGGGGCCGGTCACCTCGCCGAAGTCGCCGTGGGACTTGGCCCAGGTGTGCTCGCGGTTCCAGTCGCCGACGTCGCCGCCGTTGAGGGACTTGGCGCGGGAGACACCGCTGTACAGCAGGATCACGTTGCTGCTGTTGTTCGGGTCCTGGTCGGTGACCTTCAGGGCGTCCCAGACCGCGGAGTACGAGATCTTGGTCTGGCTGCTGATGATCGTGTGCAGCGAGGACTTCAGGGTCGTACCGGTCTTGCCGACCGCGTTCTTGTAGTACGTCGTGTCGTACGCGGTCGTTGTGGCGGCGGCCGGGGTCGCCGTCAGGGCCGGGGCGGTGAGGCCGACCAGGACGGCGGCGGTCGTCAACGCCACCGATTTCCAGCGGTGGATGCGCGTCGCAAGCATAAAGAGTGTCCCATCTACGCGGGTTGAATGGGGCGGCAAACGGGAGCGTGACATGCACATGCGGTCCTGTAAATAAACGAGACGTGTCGATCAGGTGACCGGACGCGACAATTTGCCCTGTGTCTACGCGAGTTGACGTACCAAAACGGCCCCCGACCGGTGGGTCGGGGGCCGTTGGCCGTTCGCTGTCGCCTACGTGCGTGTCACTTCACGTCCGACGGGTCCAGCCGGTACAGCGTCGACGTGTTGGTCGTCGACGTCGTGGAGGACGAAGAACTCGTCTCCGTCGACGCGCTCTTGTCGTACGCGCTCTCCTTCACCGCCGTCGCGTTCTTCTGCACCCACGCGGTGATCTCGGTGTTCAGGGTGCTGTTGCCGCCCATCCCGCCGCCGCCGAGCTGGATGTAGTGCAACTCGCCCTTCCTCACCAGCTCCTTGAGCTTGGCGAGGGTCATCGCCTTGTCGGAACCGGTGAAGCCCCACATGGAGATGACGGGCTTGTGGGTGCTCAGGATCAGCTGGCCCGCGCTCTGCGAATTGGACACCGCGAGCAGCCACTTGGCGCCGTCCTGGTGCTTCTCCAGGTACGAGACGAGCGCGCTGGACGTGGTGCCGCCCATGCCGCCACCGCCTCCGCCGCCGAAGCCGCCGCGCGTACCGCCGGTGGCGCCGCCCGGAGCCGTACCGGT
>NZ_JAWOAI010000308.1:0-12004 GCF_033194735.1 Streptomyces sp. W16 | reverse complement strand
CCGTCAGCGCCCCCGCCCCGCACCCCGGTGTCGCCGCCGTCCGCGCCGAACTCCCGGGCTTCCTCGACGGGATCGGCGCCTGGCAGGGCACCTGGATCGAGGAGAAGGGCCGCGCCCTCGCCGTCCACACGCGTCGCGCCACCGACCCCCAGGCCGCCTTCGAGGCCCTCCGCGCCCCCCTCACCGACCTCGCCACCCGGCACGGCCTGATCGTCGAACCGGGCCGCCTGGTCCTGGAGTTGCGCCCGCCCGGCATGGACAAAGGCGTCGCGCTCGCCGACTACCTCCGCGAGACCGGCGCCGAGTCCGTCCTCTACGCAGGCGACGACCTCGGCGACCTTCCCGCCTTCGCCGCCGTGGAGAAACTCCGCTCCGACGGCGTCCCCGGCTTGCTCGTGTGCAGCGGCAACGACGAGGTGACAGAACTACGCGAACGCGCGGACCTGGTGGTGGACGGCGCGGCGGGGGTCGTGGCCCTGCTGTCGACGCTGGCCGCTCAACTGGGCTGATCCCGCAGGGCGTTCAGCTGGACTGATCGCGCAGGGCGTTCAGCTGCTCCAGGAACCACTGGGCCGGGGGGAGCGCCGTGGCCGCCGCGGCCAGCCGCTTCGTCCGTTCGGCGCGTTCCTCGACGGGCATGGTGAGCGCCTCGTGCAGGGCGTCGGCCGTGCCGATGACGTCGTACGGGTTGACGGCGATCGCGTCCTTGCCCAGCTCCTGGAACGCGCCCGCCTCCCGGGACAGGACCAGCACGCACCCCTCGTCGGAGACGACCGGCACCTCCTTGGCGACGAGGTTCATGCCGTCCCGGATGGGGTTGACGAGGGCCACGTCGGCGAGCCGGTACGCGGCCAGCGAACGCGCGAAGTCGTCTTTGACGTGGAGCACGACCGGGGTCCAACCGGGCGTCCCGTAAAGGGAGTTGATCTCGTCCGCGACCCGTTGCACCTCGGCGGTGTAGTCGCGGTAGACGGCGAGGTCCTGCCGGGACGGGTAGGCGAAGGCGACATGCACGACCCGCTCCCGCCACTCGGGGTGGTCGTCGAGCAGCTGCCGGTACGCCAGCAGCCCGCGCACGATGTTCTTCGACAGCTCGGTCCGGTCCACCCGGACGATGGCTTTGCGGCCCTCGCCGATCTCCTCGCGCAGCGCGGCGATCCGCTCCTCGACGTCCGCCTGGTGCGAGCGGGCGTGCAGGAACTCGGCGTCGGCACCGAGACCGTGGACACCGATCAGTGTCCGGCGGGCGATCCGCGCCTGGTGGGTGGTCTCGTCCCTCTCGAAGTGCTCGATGGCCCGCGGGGCGCCCGACGGCCAGGTGGAGACCCAGCGGTCGGGGTCGACCCTGCCCGCGCAGTCCTGGAACGCCGTCGCCCACCGCCAGGTCAGGAACCCCACCTGGTCCGCCCCGAGCATGCCCTCCATCAGCCGCACCCGGATGTCGTCCGGCAGCATCTGGAAGTAGTCCACCGGCGCCCAGGGCGTGTGCGAGAAGTGCCCGATCCGCAGGTCGGGACGGAGTTCGCGGAGCATCCCCGGCACCAGACACAGGTGGTAGTCCTGCACCAGCACCGCGGCCCCCTCGGCCGCCTCCTGGGCCAGCGCCTCGGCGAACGCCCGGTTGTACGTCTCGTACGACGCCCACTGGCGCCGGAACTCCGCGTCGAAGACCGGCTCCAGCGGGGTCTGGTACAGCATGTGGTGGACGAACCACAGCACGGAGTTGGCGATGCCGTTGTACGCGTCGGCGTGCACGTCGGCCGGAATGGCGAGCATCCGCACGCCGTCCTCGCCGACACCCCGCCGTACCGCCTCCCGGTCGCCGTCGGACAGCGCCGAGCAGACCCACAGCGCCCCCGCGTCCGGCCCGATCGCCGACAGCCCGGACACCAGCCCACCGCCACCGCGCCGGGTGCGCAGCGAACCGTCGTCGCCCACCTCGTAGGAGACCGGGCCGCGATTGGACGCGACGAGCACCTGAGCTGCACCGGACGCGGACGAGGGGGACGACGTAGAAGCCATACGGCACAACCTAGCCCGGCCCGGAAACACTCAAACGTACGGACGGGTCACAACGGACCGGAGGGGTCCGTATACGGACCGCCCGCCCCGCGCCGGCTACGCCACCTTGCGCGACTGGTACTCGGTGATGTCCGCCATCGGCGGCCGTTCCTCCGTGTCCACGGAGTACGTGCGCGGCTCGAAACCGTCCGGACCCCGCTCGAACTGCGTGAGGGACGGCCGGATGAGATGCCCGCGGGCCAGCCTCAGCTGTGCCGTGCGGTAGATCTGCGCGGCCATCCGCCCCAGCGCCTGCCCGTCCTGGTGCCGGTGCTTGCGCACACCCACGTCGACCTGCGCGAGGGCGTCCAGACCCACCAGGTGCAGCGCGTCGACGAGCATGCCCAGCTCGACGCCGTACCCGACGGGGAACGGGAGTTGCTCCAGCAGTGAGCGGCGGGCCGCGTACTCGCCGCCCAACGGCTGTACGAATCCGGCCAGTTGCGGCCAGTGCATGTTCAGCAGCGGGCGGGCCATCATCTCGGTGACCCGGCCGCCCTGGCCGGCCGCGCCGCCCAGCGGGCGGTCGTACATCGCCTTGACGAGGTCGACGCCGGGGTCGGTGAGCAGCGGGCCCACGATCCCGGTGACGAAGTCGGAGGAGAACTCCTTCAGGTCCGCGTCGATGAAGCACACGATGTCGCCGCTGGTGACCAGCAGCGAACGCCACAGCACCTCGCCCTTGCCGGGCACGGCGGGGATGCGGGGCAGGATGTCGTCGCGGTGCACGACCCGGGCGCCCGCCGCGGCGGCCACCTCGGAGGTGCGGTCGGTGGACCCGGAGTCGACGACGACGATCTCGTCGACGAGCGGGACCTGTTGCATGAGGTCGTGACGGATGATCGCGACGATGTCACCGACCGTCGCTTCCTCGTTGAGCGCGGGCAGCACGACGGAGACCGACTGGCCCGTGCGGTGCTTCGCGGCCAGGATCTTGTGGAGCGGCCGATCGGTCAGGGACCAGGAGCGGGTGCTCAGCCAGTGCTCGACTTCCTTCAGCACGTTGCGCGGCTCCTCTGCGTTCTCTCGGCGAGGGCTGGTCACAGACAGTGAGTGTGTGATCCATCTCGCGGTTCGGACGGCTCACTCAACTGTCCTGGCCTTCGGTTACAGTCTTGAACAACGCTGATGACCATCGCATGTCGGGGGCCGTCGGCGAGACAATTGCATACACAACTGAACACCGCTCATCCAGAGGGGCAGAGGGATACGGCCCGTTGAAGCCCCGGCAACCCTCCAGCCGGTCTTGTCGCATGTACATCTACATGTGCCGAGGCTCCCGGCTCGGGAAGGTGCCAAATCCGTCTCACGGCGAAACGCGTCGTGAGGAAGATGAGGAAAGGGCCTCGCCTCCATGGCTGCGCAGACTGTTGCAAGCACCACGAACCCCGTAGACGCCGTTGATCTCGGCCCCGCCACCGCGCTCTCCTGCCGCGAGTGCGGCCACCGCGTCCCGCTCGGCCCGGTCTTCGCCTGCGAGGAGTGTTTCGGCCCGCTGGAGATCGCCTACGACTTCTCGGCCTACGACACCGAAGAGCTCCGCAAGCAGATCGAAGCGGGCCCCGCGAACATCTGGCGTTACGCGCCCCTCCTGCCCGTCCCCGCCGACGTGGCCGACAAGCCGAACATCAACCCCGGCTGGACCAAGCTCGTCCAGGCCGACAACCTCGCCCGCGAACTGGGCGTCGACGCCGGCAAGCTGTTCGTCAAGGACGACTCCGGCAACCCGACGCACTCCTTCAAGGACCGCGTCGTGGCCCAAGCCATCGAGGCCGCCCGCGCCTTCGACTTCACCACCCTCTCCTGCTCCTCCACCGGCAACCTCGCGGGCGCGGTCGGTGCCGCCGCCGCCCGGGCCGGCTTCCGCTCCTGCGTGTTCATCCCGCACGACCTGGAAGAGGGCAAGGTCGTCATGGCCGCGATCTACGGCGGCGAGCTCGTCGGCATCGAGGGCAACTACGACGACGTGAACCGCTTCTGCTCCGAGCTGATCGGCGACCCGGCCGGCGAGGGCTGGGGCTTCGTCAACGTCAACCTGCGGCCGTACTACGCGGAGGGCTCCAAAACCCTGGCGTACGAGATCTGCGAGCAGCTGGGGTGGAAGCTTCCGGACCAGCTCGTGGTTCCCATCGCCTCCGGCTCGCAGCTCACGAAGATCGACAAGGGGCTGCAGGAGCTGATCAAGCTCGGGCTCGTCGAGGACAAGCCGTACAAGATCTTCGGGGCGCAGGCGGAAGGGTGCTCGCCGGTTTCCGTCGCCTACAAGGCGGGGCACGACGTCGTACGGCCGCAGAAGCCGAACACCATCGCGAAGTCCCTCGCCATCGGGAACCCGGCGGACGGTCCTTACGTGCTGGACATTGCCCGGCGGACCGGTGGGGCTGTCGAGGACGTCAACGACGAGCAGGTCGTCGACGCGATCAAGCTGCTTGCGCGGACCGAGGGGATCTTCGCGGAGACCGCGGGTGGGGTGACCGTCGGTGTGGCGAAGAAGCTGATCGAGAACGGGTTGCTGGATCCGACCCTCACGACGGTGGTCCTCAACACGGGCGACGGGCTCAAGACGCTGGATGCGGTTGCCGGTACCGGGCTCACCGCGACTATCCGGCCGAGTCTTGAGTCGTTCAGGGAAGCTGGACTCGCCTCGTAAGCGTCGTTGTTCGTCTGCGGGCCGGTGGGGGCCGGTCGCGCAGTTCCCCGCGCCCCTAAAGACAAAAGCCGTACCTGACCGGAGGTCTTGAGCATGAGCGTTTCTGTCCGCATCCCCACCATCCTGCGCACCTACACCGGCGGGCAGGCCGAGGTTCCCGCCGAGGGTGCCACCCTCGCCGAGGTCATCACGGACCTGGAGAAGAACCACACCGGGATCTCCGCCCGCGTGCTCGACGATCAGGGCAAGCTGCGCCGGTTCGTCAACGTGTACGTCAACGACGACGACGTGCGGTTCGAGCAGGGGCTGGAGACGGCGACTCCGGACGGGGCCGGCGTCTCGATCATCCCGGCCGTCGCCGGAGGCTGACCATCGAGCACAGTGCAGGCGGCTGAGCGACCGCTTAATCGGCTCGGCGCTTACCCTAGGTAATGCCGATTACCGAGCGTTCATCGAATTGCCCCCTCCGCGAGAGAAGCGGAGGGGGCAATTCTCTATGGTTGAGCGGGGTACAGTTGGGGAACGCGCTCCACTCCGCATGCCGAACGCATATGAGCACCGGCTCCGCGTGCGATGAGAAGTAGCCAAAGTGTGCAGGTATTTTGCGCCTTATATGCCCTTTATCCGGCCCGACTTGCCCTGAAGTCGGACGAATTCTCCGTAAATTCCCGACCGGTCCTGCCCGGAATTCTCGTCGGATTGACCTGTTGCAGACGGCAGTTGGACGGATACATTCGGCCGCGGTCGACGCGTTCCGGCGCACGCCCCCAATCCTGTGGGGGGTGAGGTCTGACCCGGATCCGCGAAGTGTGGATCCGTGCAAGGGCCAGTAATAGGGGAGTTAGGCATGGCTCAGGGCACCGTCAAATGGTTCAACGCGGAGAAGGGGTACGGCTTCATCGCGGTCGACGGTGGTGCGGATGTTTTCGTCCACTACAGCGCGATTCAGATGGACGGCTACCGCACCCTGGAAGAGGGTCAGCGGGTCGATTTCGAGATCTCGCAGGGTCAGAAGGGGCCGCAGGCGGACATGGTCCGGCTCGCGACCAGCTGAAGCACGCGCCGACGAACAGCAGCGACGTTCTTCGTTCCTCACCGAAGGGCTCGTACTCCTGGGGGGTCACCTCCTGGGGTACGGGCCCTTCGGCATGCCCGGAGCGTGCCTCTCGCGCGCGGGAGCCAAGGTGCCCAGAACACGGGAGCCGCTTGCGCCCACCCGTCGCCCGACCACCACCCCTCAACGAGCCCGCTTCGCGGGCGCACCTTGCACTCGACCATGCCGAGTGCTAATCATTGGCGTTAGCACTCTGCAGGTGAGAGTGATAACGAAGGATCGGGTCGGTGAGGCCCGCAGGCCAGGTGGTGCAAGGATCCACGGGGCAGGCGAGCCGTCCGTCGCGGGCGCCAGCGCGGTCCGGAGCAATCCACCCCAGTCCGGGAGGACCACTTCACATGGCCAAGATCATCGCGTTCGACGAGGAGGCGCGGCGAGGCCTTGAGCGCGGTATGAACCAGCTCGCCGACGCCGTCAAGGTCACCCTCGGCCCCAAGGGCCGCAACGTCGTCCTTGAGAAGAAGTGGGGCGCCCCCACGATCACCAACGATGGTGTCTCCATCGCCAAGGAGATCGAGCTGGAGGACCCGTACGAGAAGATCGGCGCCGAGCTGGTCAAGGAAGTCGCCAAGAAGACGGACGACGTCGCCGGCGACGGTACGACCACCGCGACCGTGCTCGCCCAGGCTCTCGTCAAGGAAGGCCTGCGCAACGTAGCCGCGGGCGCCAACCCGATGGCCCTCAAGCGCGGTATCGAGAAGGCCGTCGAGGCCGTCTCCGGTGCCCTCCTTGAGCAGGCCAAGGACGTGGAGACCAAGGAGCAGATCGCTTCTACGGCCTCCATCTCCGCCGCCGACACCCAGATCGGCGAGCTCATCGCCGAGGCGATGGACAAGGTCGGCAAGGAAGGCGTCATCACCGTCGAGGAGTCCCAGACCTTCGGTCTGGAGCTGGAGCTCACCGAGGGTATGCGCTTCGACAAGGGCTACATCTCGGCGTACTTCGCCACCGACATGGAGCGTATGGAGGCCGTCCTCGACGACCCGTACATCCTGATCGCCAACTCGAAGATCGCCAACGTCAAGGACCTGCTCCCGCTCCTGGAGAAGGTCATGCAGTCGGGCAAGCCGCTGCTGATCATCGCCGAGGACGTCGAGGGCGAGGCCCTGTCCACGCTGGTCGTCAACAAGATCCGCGGCACCTTCAAGTCCGTCGCCGTCAAGGCTCCGGGCTTCGGTGACCGTCGCAAGGCCATGCTCGGCGACATCGCCATCCTCACGGGCGGCGAGGTCATCTCCGAGGAGGTCGGCCTCAAGCTGGAGAACGCGACCGTGGACCTGCTGGGCCGCGCTCGCAAGGTCGTCATCACCAAGGACGAGACGACGATCGTCGACGGCTCGGGCTCGGCGGACCAGGTTGCCGGTCGCGTCAACCAGATCCGCGCCGAGATCGAGAACAGCGACTCGGACTACGACCGCGAGAAGCTCCAGGAGCGCCTCGCCAAGCTCGCGGGTGGCGTCGCCGTCATCAAGGCGGGCGCGGCCACCGAGGTCGAGCTCAAGGAGCGCAAGCACCGCATCGAGGACGCCGTTCGCAACGCGAAGGCGGCCGTCGAGGAGGGCATCGTCGCCGGTGGCGGCGTCGCGCTCATCCAGGCGGGCCACGTCTTCGAGAAGCTTGAGCTCGAAGGTGACGAGGCCACCGGTGCCGCGATCGTGAAGCTGGCCCTTGAGGCCCCGCTGAAGCAGATCGCCGTCAACGGTGGTCTCGAAGGCGGAGTCGTCGTCGAGAAGGTCCGCAACCTGCCCATCGGTCACGGCCTCAACGCCGCGACCGGTGAGTACGTGGACATGATCGCCGAGGGCATCATCGACCCGGCGAAGGTCACGCGCTCTGCCCTGCAGAACGCCGCGTCCATCGCCGCGCTCTTCCTCACCACCGAGGCCGTCATCGCCGACAAGCCGGAGAAGGCCGGTGCCGGCGCGGGCGCCGGTGGCGGCATGCCGGGCGGAGACATGGACTTCTGACCGACCCCTTCGGGTTGATCAACGGTCTTACCGAGGGCGGTACTTCCTGCTTCTGGCAGGGGGTGCCGCCCTCGGGCGTGTCCGGGATCACAGGCCGAGGAGTGGGACGGTCGGAATGACGGGCTTGGCCCGGGGGTTGTTGTTGACGCATGATCGATGCATACGCACATACCACTTGGTACCTGGTACTCCCGAGGAGCCCCCACTCGTGTCTACGACCGCCCCCGCCTCCCGAGCGGCCGAAGTCCTCGCCCGCCCGATCGTCCTCAACGGCCTGACCGTCCCGAACCGGATCGTGATGGCGCCGATGACCCGGCAGTTCTCGCCGGGCGGGGTGCCCGGTGAGGACGTGGTCGGGTACTACTCCCGCCGGGCCGCCGCGGGCGTCGGTCTCATCGTCACCGAGGGCACGTACGTCGGTCACGAGTCGGCCGGGCAGAGCGACCGCGTCCCGCGCTTCAGCGGCACCGAGCAGCTCGCGGGCTGGGCGAAGGTGGCCGAGGGCGTGCACGCGGCGGGCGGCACGATCGTGCCGCAGCTGTGGCACATCGGCATGGTCCGCGAGCAGGGCCAGCCGCCCTACGCCGAGGCCCCCGCGGTCGGCCCGTCCGGGCTGCGCATCGGCAGCGACGAGGTCACCGGCACGGCCATGACGCAGCGGGACCTGGACGACGTCATCGGCGCCTTCGCCGAGGCCGCTGCCGCCGCCGAGCGCATCGGCTTCGACGGCGTCGAACTGCACGGCGCCCACGGCTACCTCATCGACCAGTTCCTGTACGCGGGCACCAACCGCCGTACGGACGCCTACGGCGGTGACCCGGTCGCCCGCACCAAGTTCGCGGCGGAGATCGTGGCCGCCGTACGCGAGACCGTCTCCCCGGAGTTCCCGATCATCTTCCGCTACTCGCAGTGGAAGCAGGACGTCTACGGTGCCCGGCTCGCCGAGTCCCCGGAGGAGCTGGAGGCGATCCTCACGCCGATCGCCGCGGCCGGCGTGGACGTCTTCCACGCCTCCACCCGCCGTTACTGGCTCCCCGAGTTCGACGACTCCGACCTCAACCTCGCGGGCTGGACCAAGAAGCTCACCGGCAAGCAGACCATCACCGTCGGCTCGGTCGGCCTCGACGGCGACTTCCTCAAGGGCTTCCGCGGCGAGGGCGCCCCGCTCAAGGGCATCGACGACCTCCTCGACAGCCTGGAGCGCGACGAGTTCGACATGGTGGCCGTGGGGCGGGCACTGCTCCAGGACCCGGAGTGGGCCGCCAAGGTTCTCGCCGGGCGGGTGGACGAGCTGGCACCGTACGACGCGGCGGCGCTGCGCTCGCTGAGCTGAACTGGGCTTTTGTTGTGCGGCCGGTGGGGGTGCGCGCCGTTCCTGGGGGCTGCGCCCCCAGACCCCCGTCGGCCCTGAAGGGGCCTCGTCCTCAAACGCCGGACGGGCTGAGCAATGCCGGCCGGGGCCCTTGGCGGTCCCGGCGGCTCAGCCCGCGATGCGTCCGAAGAAACCGAGGGCGAGGGCGTACGGCGCCAGCGGCAGGAGCTCGGGACGCAGCGCACGACCCTCCTGGTCCCCGACGCAGGTGTAGGCGAGGGCGCTGGAGAAGCAGCCGCCCATGAACGCGGTCGGCATGAATCCGAACAGGTCTCCCCAGCTCCCGACCACGACCGAGCCGCCCGCGTGGCCGACGACTGCGAGGAGGGCGCAGACCAGGTAGAGCCGGTCGTTCAACGGACGCCAGACCGCGCCCCCTTTGCGCCCGTGCCCGGTGAACCGGGCGATGCCCGCGTACAACAGCGCGGGCAGACCCAGCGCCACCAGCAGTACGGCCCACATGGCACCGGTGTCCGGGTCGCTGGGGAACCCCATGATGTCTTCTCCGCCCTGCTGCTCCGGCTGTCGTCCCCTCGTGCGCGAAGCTCCGTGGGCGTGCGTACGGTGGATCGTATGACTTCCGCCGGCCGGGTGGCCACCATCGTCGATCTCGACGCCGTCGTCGCCACCTTCACCAGTGCCTTCCTCCACGACCCGGTCTGGGGGCCCGCGTTCCCGGACGAGCGGCGGCGGGCCGAGCAGGCGGCCGTGATGTGGCGGGTCTACGCCGGCTCCGCGCTGCGCTACCCCTGGACGCTGGTGACACCGGACGTCGAGGCCGCGGCGGTCTTCATTCCGCCGGGCGGTGTCGAGCTGACCGAGGAGGAGGCCGCCGGTCTTGAAGGGCGGTTGGCCGCGGTCACGGACGCGGCGACGGCCCGGGCGATCACGGTGGTGGGGGAGCGGTTCGAGGCGGCGCATCCCGCCGAGCCGTTCTTCTACCTCACGATCCTGGGCACGCACGCCGACCACCGGGGCAAGGGGCTGGGCATGGGACTGCTGGCCGACGGGCTCGCCCGGGTCGACGCGCTCGGCGCCCCCGTGTACCTGGAGTCGACCAACCCGGCCAACAACAGGCGTTACGAGAGCGTCGGCTTCGAGGCCCGCGGCGAGATCGTCACCCCCGGTGGCCAGGTCGTCACGACGATGTGGCGCCCGGCCGCCCATTGAGCCCACGCCCCGGCCTCCGCCTCTGTTGATCCTCCCCAACTCGGGCTAGCGTGCCGGAACATGAAGATTCTCCACCTGTCCGACACCCACCTGGAGCGCACCGACGCCCCCAACCGGCACGGCGTCGACGCGACCGACTCCCTGCGGCTGATGCTCGCCGAACTGCGGCACCAGCGCGGTGTGGACGCGATCGTCGTCACCGGGGACCTCGCCAACGACGGGGCGGTGGAGGCGTACACGGCCGTACGGGAGCTCGTGGGAGGGTTCGCGCGGAGGATGGGCGGGGTGCCGGTCTTCTACACGACCGGGAACCACGACGAACGCGAGGCGTTCGGCAAGGTGTTGGGGAGCGGGCACCTGGCCGCGGACGGCACGGACCGGGTCGTCTCCGCCGTGTTTCCCGTGGAGTTCGCGTGCGCGGCCGTGAGTGACGTGGGCGGGTACCGGTTCATCACGCTCGACTCCCTGGTGCCGGGGAAGGTGTACGGGCGGCTGAGCCGGGGCCAACTGGACTGGCTGAAGGAGGAGTTGAGCACGCCGTTCGGGAACGGCACCGTCCTCGCCTTCCATCATCCGCCGATCGCCCTCGACGTGCCGACCCAACAGGCCTTCGGGTTGCGGAATCCCGGCGAGCTGGCGGACGCGATCCGGGGGAGTGACGTACGGGTCGTCCTCACCGGGCACTTCCACCTCCAGCTCTTCGGCTTCCTGGAGGCGACGCCGGTCTGGGTCACGCCGGGTGTCGTCAACCGGATCGACCTGACGACCGCGCCCGGCACGGAGCGGGCGGTGCGCGGGGCCTCGGCCTCGCGGGTGGAACTGGGCGGTGAGACCGGGCCGATGTTCCACACCTTCCACGCGCGGGACCCACGGGCGCACGAGACCGTGTACCAACTGGACGCGGAACGGACCCGGTTGATCATCGAACGGGAACGGGAACGGGAACGGGAACGGGAACGGGAACAGGAACAGGAACAGGAACAGGAACAGGAACGGGAGCAGGAACCGGAACGGGAAGGGGAGGGCGGCTAGCGGGACTTGTACCAGGCGACCGAGAGGACCACCACCACGCCGATCGCGGCGCCCGCGAACTCGTAGGCCGCGTCGAAGGCCAGGCCGGAGCGGTCGGTCACGGCCCAGTCCCGGCCGGCGTAGAGCCGTATGCCCGTCACCTGCTCCTCGTCGTACTCGAAGTTCAACCCCGCTATCTCGCCACGCCCTTGCTGTCCGCCGGGCAGCCGCCAGGTGCCCGTGCAGGGGCCGTTCCAGTCACAGTGGACGTATCCCTCGGTGATCGTCCGGTCGCCTTCGGCGAACCGGTAGACGTTTCTCGCGGCGAACCACAACGGCAGCGCGAGCGCGCACAGGCACGCGACCAGCACCACCCGCTGCCACCACTTGAGCCCGCCCACGACATCCGCACTCCATGCCAACGGGCCCATGTCAGAGATTCCCCAGGGGTTCGATGTCGACGTGCACCGGTGTGCCCCAGACCCGCAGCACCTCGTAGTCGGTGAACTCGTGCACGAGCCGGTACGCCATCGCGGCCCGCGAACCGCGGCGCTGGGCCGCGAGGTACAGCTCGGCCTCGTGCCGGTCGCGGCGCGGGGTGCCGCACAGCTGCCAGGCCTGGCCGTTCCACAGCTCGGGCAGCCAGCGCTGCTGCGCCT
>NZ_JAWOAI010000307.1:0-12047 GCF_033194735.1 Streptomyces sp. W16 | reverse complement strand
CGGCGAGCGCCGCGAGGGCCTCCGGGTCGATCGAGTCGGCGGTGTCGGCCGCGATGAGCAGTCCGTCGGCCGCCGTGACCGCGGTGTCGGTGATTCCGGTCACCTGTTCCCGCAGTGTGCGCATTTCCAAAGTCAGGGCTTTGTGATCCACTTACTCAACTCCCCTAAAACTGATCGCATTTGTCCATCAGGGTCATTTCGAGGTTCCGTTCCGCAGGCGGAAGAACCCTTTCCAGCCCGCCCCGCTCTTTTCGGGGACGAGAGATTCGGTGATGCCGCTGGCCCCCGGATTCCGGCGGGGCAGCGCGGTGGGCACGGGGAACTGCGGCGGCGGCGCGGGCGCCGGTTCACGACGGCGCACGACGGGTCCTTCGGGCGGCACCAGGACCGGGATCGGCACCGGGGCGTCGGAGCACTCCAGCAGGCCTTCGGCGAGCATCCGCGCGACCTCGGCGGTGACCGGGTAGACCCCGCGCCCGGTACGGAAGGCGAGATCCCGGGCGGTACGGCGGCCGTCGACATGGGCGAGCAACTCCCGTTGCAGCATGCCGAGTCCGGCCTCTTCGGGGATGTCGGCCGGAGCCCGGGGGCGTTCCCGGTCGGGCCGTACGGGATACGGCAGCGCGGCGATCGCGGCGAGTTTGCGGGCCCCGTCCTGGAGCAGCCGGATCGGGGGTTCGCCGATGCCGACGGGTGCCAACGGCCGTATGTCCGGGGCGCGTTCGCAGTTCTCGACGTCTCCGGAGACGACCGCGAAGGCCGCGTCGTGCAGGGCCAGCACGCACACGATCCGCAACTGGGCGGCGCCCGCGTACCCGTGGGCGATCAGTCCGGCCACCGGCCAGCGCGAGCCGCCCGACTCCCTTACCAGCTCGGCCCATTGCTCACCGCTGACCCGGCCGGAGCGCAGCAGCAGTGCCTCGGGTCCCGGCGCGCCGGGACTCTCCACCGCGATGACCAGCCCGCCGCGCAGATGGAAGATGCCGCCGGGTCTGCCGGACACCCGCAGTCCCCCGGTGAACTCCTCGCGCCCACAGGCCGAAAGAGCCACCGCGAGCAGGTCGTGACCGACCCGGCCGAGGGAATCCCGAATGCCCGACATCACTCCCCTAGGCTTTTCGTACACGCAACTGACGTGTAGCGCTGAGGGGTGAAGATGTATCAGTCCGAGCGCATATTCCGGACGGGTTCTTCCTACCTGCCTGCGGGTGACGGAAGTTGAGAACTCCCGCCGTTCGATTTCCTTTGTCCGGTGCTCATTTGACCGAACGGGGGCGGGTCAGTTGCCGCTCGGAGCGGGCCGGTCGCCACCGCCCAACACCCTTACCGGCAACGGCCGCAGGGCCTCACGGAGGGCGGCGGCCAGCTCCTGGTACTCGGCGCGGCGGGCGGCTCCGGTGCGCATCGCGAGGGCGATCCGGCGGGTCGGGGCGGGCTCGCTGAAGTAGCCGGTGAGGAGCTGGTCGCTGCGGGTGGTCTCGACTCGTACGGCGGTGCGCGGCAGGAGCGTGACCCCGAGCCCGCCGGCGACGAGCTGCACCAGCGTGGAGAGCCCGGCCGCGGTGGTGGTGACGGGGGCGTCCGCCCGCCCCGCCTCCCGGCAGATGTCGAGGGCCTGGTCGCGCAGACAGTGCCCCTCGTCCAGGAGCAGCAGGTTCAGCTCGCGCAGCGCCTCGCGGGGAATGCCGGACCGGCCGCCGAGGGGATGGCCGAGCGGGGTGACGAGCACGAAGTCCTCGTCGAACAGCGGGAGTTCGACCACTCCGGGCACCCCGAGGGGCACGGCGAGCAGCAGCAGGTCGAGCCGTCCGGTCGTCAGCCCTTCCAACAGGCTCGCGGTCTGCTCCTCGTGCACCTGGAGGTCGAGGTCCGGGTACCGGTCGTGCACCAGCCGCAACACCGTCGGCAGCAGATACGGCGCGACGGTCGGGATGACCCCGAGGCGCAGCGCCCCGGTGAACGGCGCCCGCACAGCCTCCGCCTCCGCCATCAGCGCCCCGACCTCCTCCAGCACGGCCCGCGCCCGTACGGCGAGCCGCTCACCGGCGGGCGAGAGCAGCACCTTGCGGGTGGTGCGCTCCAGGAGGGTGACGCCGAGGGTGTCCTCCAGGGCGGCGACGGCACCGGAGAGGGCGGGCTGGCTCATGCCGATCGCGGCGGCGGCGTCCCGGAAATGGAGGTGCTCGGCGACCGCGGAGAAGGCGCGCAACTGGGCCAGGCTGGGCTGGCGCCGCTTACTCGTATTACTAACGGTCACTGATAACCGCCTCCGATCAACACGCCCCAGTGTAGCTATTTCCACAATCAATGCACGTTGTGCCAGGATCGGGGCCGCTCAATCCATGAGACGCACCCTGTCCGTGGGGTGCGTCTCCGCTGCAAGGAGAGCTCGTGCTCACTGTCGGTGACAAGTTCCCGTCGTTCGATCTGACCGCCTGTGTCTCGCTGGAGAAGGGCAAGGAGTTCGAACAGATCACCCACAAGACCTATGAAGGTTGGCTGGTGGTCTTCGCGTGGCCCAAGGACTTCACCTTCGTGTGCCCCACCGAGATCGCCGCCTTCGGAAAGCTGAACGACGAGTTCGCCGACCGTGACGCCCAGGTGCTCGGCTTCTCCGGCGACTCCGAGTTCGTCCACCACGCCTGGCGCAAGGACCACGACGACCTGCGCGACCTGCCGTTCCCGATGCTGGCCGACTCCAGCCACGAGCTGATGCGGGACCTCGGCATCGAGGGCGAGGACGGCTTCGCCAAGCGCGCGGTGTTCATCGTGGACCAGAACAACGAGATCCAGTTCTCCATGGTGACCGCGGGCTCGGTCGGCCGTAACCCCAAGGAGGTCCTCCGGGTCCTCGACGCGCTCCAGACGGACGAGCTCTGCCCGTGCAACTGGACCAAGGGCGACGAGACGCTGGACGCGGGCGCGCTGCTCGCCGGGAAGTGACCTGAGATGTCACTGGACGCCCTGAAGTCCGCCATACCGGACTACGCCAAGGACCTGAAGCTCAACCTGGGTTCGATCATCGGCAACTCCGACCTGCCCGCGCAGCAGCTGTGGGGGACGGTTCTCGCTACGGCGATCGCCTCCCGATCGCCGCTCGTACTGCGGGAGTTGGCGCCGGAGGCCAAGGCGAACCTGTCGCCCGAGGCGTACACGGCCGCCAAGTCCGCCGCCGCGATCATGGCGATGAACAACGTCTTCTACCGGACGCGGCACCTGTTGTCCGACCATGAGTACGGCACCCTGCGGGCGGGGCTGCGGATGAACGTGATCGGCAACCCCGGGGTCG
Organism: Streptomyces sp. W16; assembly: GCF_033194735.1. Classification (NCBI taxonomy): domain Bacteria; kingdom Bacillati; phylum Actinomycetota; class Actinomycetes; order Kitasatosporales; family Streptomycetaceae; genus Streptomyces; species Streptomyces sp. W16. Next base: position 8,758 of record NZ_JAWOAI010000307.1, on the reverse strand, counting down.
ACAAGGTCGACTTCGAGCTGTGGTCGTTCGCGGTGTCCGCAATCAACGGGTGCGGGATGTGTCTCGACTCGCACGAGCAGGTGTTGCGCAAGGCGGGTGTCGAACGGGACGTGATCCAGGAGGCGTTCAAGATCGCGGCGGTGGTCGAGGCGGTGGGGGTCACGTTGGAGGCGGAGGCGGTACTGGAACCTCTCGACTGACGGCGAACGGGTGGGTGGGAAACGTCGTTTACGGGGCCTGGTCCGACGGTGGGTGTTCAACCGCCGTAGCCCCCCTCGGCTTCGGCGACAGCCGTGGGGGCGGCTCCGTGCCCTGGGCGTACGCCTTGAGGTAGCTCACCACCGTGTTCGTGACCGCGACCAGCGGCACTGCCACCACCGCTCCGCCGATGCCCGCGATCATGCCGCCGGCCGCGACCGAGAGGACCACCGCGAGCGGGTGGACCCGGACCGCGCGGCCCAGGATGAACGGCTGGAGGATGTGGCCCTCGATCTGCTGGACGGCGAGGACGACTCCCAGGGTGAACAGGGCCGTGACGACGCCCTGGGTGACCAGCGCGACGACGACCGCCAGCGCGCCGGACGCCACCGCGCCCACCAGCGGGATGAACGAGAACAGGAAGATGAAGACGGCGAGCGGCACGGCCATCGGCACGCCGAGGAAGTAGATGCCGATGCCGATGCAGGTGGCGTCGATCAGGGCGACTATCACCGTGCCGCGGACGTAGGCCGTCAGTGTGCGCCAGGCGCGCGGGCCCGCGCCCGCCATCGCCGGCCGGGCCGCCGCGGGCACCAGCTTCAGTGTCCACTGCCAGATGCGCGGGCCGTCGTAGAGGAGGAAGAGGGTCGAGAAGACCGTCAGGAGGATGCCGGTCAGGGCCTCGACGATGACCTGGACGCCCTCCAGGCCGGCCGAGGTGATCTGGTCGGTGTTGGCGCCGATGGCCTCGCGGAGGTTCTTCGCGATCTGGTTGATCTGCTTCTCGGTGACGTGGAACGGGCCCTTGAGCAGCCAGTTGCGCAGATCGTCGACGCCGTTCTGGACCTGGTCGGAGAGGTTGTCGATGTTGGCCATGACCTGCCAGGTCACGAACCAGCCGATCAGTCCCATCACGACGAAGCCGAGGATCGCGGTGAGGGCCGTGGCCACTCCGCGCGGAAAGCCGTAGCGGATCAGACGGGTCACGGTCGGCTGGAGCAGGGCCGTGATCAGGAGGGCGGCGACGAAGGCGAGGACCACGAGTTGTACGGCGCTGATGACCCGCATCAGTACCCAGACCGTGCCGGCCAGGATCAGCAGCCGCCAGCCCGCCTCGGCGGCCACTCGCACACCCCAGGGCACGGCGAGCGCGGGGTCGGGGCGGTCACGGGCGATGGTGACGGGTACCGGGGCAGGCTCCGGGGGTTCGGGGTCGGCGGCGGGCAACTCGGGCCCTGCTTCGCCGTGTTCCTTCTCCACCTCGGCACGGCGCTCGTCCAAGCGCTCCCCCATCTCGCTCAGCCCGTTGCCGAGCCGGCCGAGCCACCCTGGAACTCGCGACATGATGCGCCCTCTTCCCCCGTCTGTCCCCACCCCACTCCCCCTTGGAGCCGATGCGTGTCCGACCGTACAGGGCAAAGGCCCCTCCCCCTAGGACGGGGAGGGGCCTCGCGAGGTTGAGCGGCCCGGGACGGGCGTACGACCTAGTACCAGCTGTTCGCCTGCCAGAACGACCAGGCCTCGCACGGGCTGCCGTAGCGGCTGTCCATGTAGTTGAGGCCCCACTTGATCTGGGTGGCGGGGTTGGTCTGCCAGTCGGAGCCGGCGGAGGCGTACTTGCCGGCGGGCAGTGCCTGGAAGAGACCGTAGGCGCCGGAGGAGGCGTTGACGGCGTGGTAGTTCCAGCCGGACTCGTGCGACACGATGTTGCTGAAGCACTGGAACTGGCCGCTCGGCACCATCTGCGCGGCCATGGCCTGGATCTGCGAGACCGTGTACGAGCTCTGCACGGGGAAGCTGGAGGAGGAACGGCTCGCCGCGGACTTCGCCTCGGCACGCTCCTTCGCGTCCTTCTCCGCCTTTTCGGCAGCGGCCTTCTTGGCGACCGCGGTCTTCGCGGCGGCCAGGCGGGCCGACTCCTCGGCGTCCTTCTTGGCGCTCGCGTCGGCCTGGATCGCCTGGGCGTCGGCCTGCTGCGTCAAGGAGGCGGTCTGCACCTGGGCCTGCTGGCCCGTGGGGATGTCCGCCAGGAGCGTGGTGTCGGCTGCCGTCGTCTCGGCGTCATTGTTCTGCGCCTGTGCGACGCTGCCCGAGGCAACGCCTACGACGCTTCCGACGGCGGTGACCGCGGTGGCCGAGGCCACTGCGAATCCCCGGACCGAAATCCGGCTCACACGGTTTCCTTCCAGCATCGTCCGCTTCGGTGACCCTGGCGGACGCAATCGTGCCCCTGAACGCTGGCCTCCCAACTACGGGGTCACGGGAGGCACGGGCCCGGTGGGCAACTCCCGCTACAGGAGCGCCGCGTGAAGAGCGGGCGGCATACGACTTCGCTGTGGAGTTAGCAGTGATGCTGATGTTGGTGAGTACCTCCCCCACTACCTAAAGTGTGGGGGCACCCCCAGGGATACACGTGTGTCGTATGCGGGGCCTGACAGGAGTGAGACTCTGCCGTAACCGGACGCCGGGTGGCAATTCTGAGTTGCGTGTGAAAGCTCACATCCCGTTTGCCCCATGGGATTTGGAGAAACAGCAGGACGCGAAAGCGCCGTCCCGCTAGGCTCTTTGGCCTCGCGGGACGGCGCCAACTACCTGCAACTATCTCAGATTTGGCCGTCCTCCAGCATTTCGGTCACAAGCGCCGCGATCTGGGACCTCTCGGACCTGGTGAGGGTCACATGCGCGAAGAGCGGGTGGCCCTTCAGCTTCTCCACCACGGCGACGACACCGTCGTAGCGGCCGACCCTCAGGTTGTCCCGCTGGGCCACGTCATGGGTGAGAACCACCCGTGAATTGGCCCCGATTCGGGACAGGACGGTCAGCAGGACGTTCCGCTCCAGGGACTGCGCCTCGTCCACGATCACGAACGCGTCGTGCAGTGAACGGCCGCGGATGTGGGTGAGCGGCAGGACCTCCAGCATCCCGCGGGCGGTGACCTCCTCGATGACCTCGCGGCTGGTGACCGCGGACAGCGTGTCGAAGACCGCCTGGGCCCAGGGGCCCATCTTGTCGGCCTCGGAGCCGGGCAGATAGCCCAACTCCTGTCCGCCCACCGCGTACAGCGGCCGGAAGACCATCACCTTCTTGTGCTGGCCGCGCTCCAGTACGGCCTCCAGGCCCGCGCAGAGCGCGAGCGCGGACTTGCCGGTGCCGGCCCGGCCTCCCATCGACAGGATCCCGATGTCCGGGTCGAGCAGCAGATCCAGCGCGATGCGCTGTTCCGCGCTGCGGCCCTTGATGCCGAACGCCTCCCGGTCGCCGCGCACGAGGCGGACGTTGCCGTCCGCCGTGACCCGGCCGAGCGCCTTGCCGCGCTCGGACTGGATCGTGAGACCGGTGTGGACGGGGAAGTCGGCGGCTTCCGGGACGTAGACGCGGCCCTCCTCGAAGAGGATGTCCACCTGTTCGCCCGGCAGGGTCAGTTCGGACATTCCGGTCCAGCCGGAGGAGCCCGTGATGGCGAGCTCCGCGCGGTACTCCTCGGCGAGGAGTCCGACGGAGGATGCCTTGATCCTGAGCGGAAGGTCCTTCGACACGACGGTGACGTCGTACCCCTCGGCCTGCAGGTTGCGGGCGACCGCGAGGATGCGGGAGTCGTTGTCCCCCAGGCGATAGCCGCTGGGCAGCACGCTGGGGTCCGAGTGGTTGAGCTCGACCCTGACGGTGCCGCCGAGTTCCCCGATCGGGATGGGGGCGTCGAGGCGACCGTGCCGGACGCGGAACTCGTCCAGCAGGCGCAGGGCCTGCCGGGCGAAGTACCCGAGTTCGGGATGGTGCCGCTTGGCCTCCAGCTCTGTGACCACGACGATCGGCAGCACGACTTCGTGCTCCTCGAAGCGGTTCAGTGCGTTCGGGTCGGCCAGCAGAACGCTGGTGTCGATGACATAAGTGCGCCGGTCAGGCAAACGGCGCTTTGTGCTGGTCACCACGGAAGGACGTACCCCCTCGGATGAGGTCGGGGAGCGACGGAGAGGAGCTGGACCGGTCCAGGCCGCGATGCGCGGGCCGAGAACCGGCCCTCCGTCTCGCCCGTACTGACCGCACGGTCGAACTGGTGCAAAGGGCCTCCCGGGCGGACGGCCCCGTGCCGTCCGCTGAGATACGACACCCGTGGTTCGGGCGTCGACCTGCTTGGCTTATGCCCTCGAACATGCGCCGCCATGCCACGGCATATGACGACGCCCTGGTGAACTCCTTGTTACTTGTGCACCAAACGGGGTAGTCCCGGCAGCTTGTCCGTCATCCGCCGTAACGCCGGTGTCGCGCGGCGTAGTCACGCATCGCGCGCAGGAAGTCGACCTTGCGGAAGGCAGGCCAGAAGACTTCGCAGAAGTAGTACTCGGAATGGGCCGTCTGCCAGAGCATGAATCCGGACAGCCGCTGTTCTCCACTGGTACGGATCACCAGATCGGGGTCGGGCTGTGCGCCCGTGTAGAGGTGCTTGCCGATGAGTTCGACGTCCACGTGGTCGGCGAGCTCTTCCAGCGAGGTGCCCTTGTCGGCGGCGTCCAAGATCATCGAGCGGACCGCGTCGGCGATCTCCTGCCGGCCGCCGTAGCCGATGGCGACGTTGACGAGTATCCCGTCGATGTGCGCGGTGGACTCCTCCGCCTCCTTGAGGGCGGACTGCATCCCGGACGGCAGCAGGTCGAGGGTGCCGACGTGGTGGACGCGCCAACGGCCGTCCGCGGCAAGGGAACTGACGACGTTCTCGATGATGCCGAGCAGCGGGCCGAGTTCTTCCGCGGGGCGGTCGAAGTTGTCCGTCGACAGCAGCCAGAGGGTGACGACCTCGACGTCCGTCTCGCTGCACCAGCCGAGGAACTCCTCGATCTTGTCGCCGCCGGCCTGGTGGCCCTGGACGGTGGTGGAGCCCGCGGCCTTCGCCCAGCGCCGGTTGCCGTCCATGATGACGCCGATGTGCTTGGGCACCGACGCGTGGTCGAGATGCCCTCCCACCCTGCGTGCGTAGAACCTGACCAGCAGGCGGCGCAGGGTGTCGCGCACGTTCACGTGTTGTCAGCCCCTCCGTGGATGGCAGTCCCCGGCGTCGAAGCCTACCCCCGCCGGAGCCCTGTTCCCCCAAGGGGTGTCTGGGCTCATCCCGGTTCGGCACGAAGGTCGGACCCGACCGGTGCGGGGACGGTCGCCGCACGGAATGTGGGTGGTCGCCGCACGGCACAAAAAAATCGGGCCGGTCCGTGGGGGGGATACGGACCGGCCCGAGGGGGGGTTTCCACCATAACCCTTCGTAAGTGATGCTGCGTGCATCGGCGTGCCACAACTACTCTCCGAAGTCGACCGACAACACGTCAAGGGGCCGGGAAGCCCTGATTCCAGCCCTGATCATGGCCGGTTCGCAGCGGATTCAAAGGAGAACATGGAGGTTTTCCGCCAGCTCCCGGCGTGTCGCTCTCAGGGGTGACACCGCCGGTGAACGTCCGCTTGACGGGGCAGGGCACCGCGCAGCCCCCTCCACCGCGCGGTGCCGACCGCGTAGCTTTGCTCACGCGAATTACCTTGGTCTGAACTTACGTGAGGACATGGCCGGGACGCGAGTCGATCTCGATAACGATGTGGAAACCGCGTGTACGTGTGGCGGACGTCTCGTGACCTAGTTCGGTTCTAGCGTCGCGGCATGACCGTGACGATCACTTGGGCCCTGGCAAGCGCCCGCCGTCTCGAACGGCAGTTCCTGGACACCCCGGCCGGGACCGGCACACCGGTCGCCGACGTGGTGGCGTCGATGCTCGCGGCGCACGCGCAGGTGCTGTCCGCGGCGGAGGTGTCGGTGGGGGTACGGGCGGCCGGGCGGACCCGCACGGACGTGCGAGCGGCGTTGTGGCAGGCCGACGGCTCACCCGCCTCCCTCCTCAAGACCCACGGCCCGCGCGGAACCGTCCATCTGCTGCCCACCCGCGAACTCCCGCTGTGGAGCGCCGCGTTGACCGCGATCCCGGGCACGGGCCGGTTCGCCCCGGACATCCGGCTCACCGACGCACAGGCCACCGAGGTGGTCGCGGCGGTCGCCGACGCCCTGGACGGTTCGACGCTGACCATCGACGAGCTCGACGAGGCGGTCGTCACCCGCACCGGCCCGTGGGCCGGCGACCGGGCGATGCCGGCCTTCCAGGACCTGTGGCCGCGCTGGCGCCAGGTCCTGCACCGGGCCGGCCAGTCCGGCGCCCTGTGCTTCGGCCCGAGCCGCGGCCGCAAAGTCACCTACACCCGCCCGCCCCACTTCACCCCGCTCCCCACGGCCGAGGCCCTGCGCACCCTCGTCCGGCGATATCTGCGCTCCTACGGCCCGGCGACCCCACCGGATTTCGCCAAATGGCTCGCGGCGCCCGGAGGTTGGGCGACGGCGCTCTTCGAGACCTGCGCCACAGAGGGCGGAATCGAGGAGGTCGACTTCGAGGGCACGCGCGCGTGGGTCGCGGCGGGCGACACGGCGTTCCCCGAGGAACCCGTCCGGGGCGTACGCCTCCTCCCCTACTTCGACGCCTACGCCATCGCCGCCCAGCCCCGCGAGACGCTGTTCCCGGGTGCCGCGTACCGGCGGGCGCTGGCGGGCGGGCAGGCCGGCAACTACCCCGTGCTGCTGGTCGACGGGGTGGTGGCCGGGGTCTGGCACCAGCGCCGGCGAGGACGGCGTACGACCGTCACCGTGGAGCCGCTGGGACAGCTGACGGCGCGGCAGGAACGGGAGTTGGGCGAGCGGGCGGAACGGGTGGGCGAAGTGCTGGAGGCGCGGGCGGAGTTGGTGATCGGGGAGGTGCCCTCCGGGCCGCACGCCTGAGTCGGGCGTGGGTCAGGCGTGGGTCACGCGAGGGGCTTGCGTACGTCGAAGAGGTGACGGGTGCTGTGGGCCACGAACGGGCCCGTGGCCTCGATCTGCTCGTGCAGGGAACGGAGTTGGGGCTCGTAGGCCTCGACCGTGAAGTCCGGGACCATCCAGATCACCTTGCGCAGGAAGTGCACGACGGCCCCGACATCGTGGAACTCCATGGGCAGCCGCTCGGCCCGCAGGCCGACGATCTCCAGCCCCGCGGCCTCGGCCCCGGCCCGCTCACGCTCGGGGTCGCGGGCGCTGCTCGCGTCCTCCGGCTGGGGGCCGAGGAAGTGCTCGACGAGTTCGAAGGCGCTGCGGGGGCCCACGTGTTGGGCGAAGTAGGTACCGCCGGGGCGCAGGACGCGGGCGATCTCCGGCCAGTCGGCGCGGACCGGGTGGCGGCTCAGGACGAGGTCGAAGGCGGCGTCTGCGAAGGGCAGCGGGGCGTCCTCGGCCACCGCGACCACCACGACGCCGCGCGAGCGGAGCAGGGCGGTGGCCCTGGCGACGTTCGGCGGCCAGCCCTCGGTGGCGGCGACCAGCATCGGGGGCTGCACGGCGGCCCGGCTCAGGGCGAAGTCGAGGACCTCGCCTCCCCCGGTCTGGACGTCCAGGACGGTGTTCGCCCAGGTGAGGCGGTCCCCGGCGGAGCGCGCGTATCCCCACGAGGGGCGTGCCTCGGTGGCCCGGCCCTCGAACCAGGAGAAGTCCCAGCCCTCGGTGGGGACGGCGGCACCTTCCGCGACGAGGTCTTCGAAGCTGCTCGTGCTGCTCATGGGGCGATGGTCGCAGGGCGTTGTCAGTGGGCGCTGCTAGTTTCCGAAGCATGGCTGACGACGGGGATACGGACGCGCGGTACCACGACGACGAGAAGGCGACGCTGCACGCGAGCCTGGACCGGGTCCGGGACGCGGTGCTGTGGAAGCTGGACGGACTGGACGAGGAGCAGGTCAGACGCCCGATGACCCCCTCGGGCACAAGTCTGCTCGGGCTGGTGAAGCATCTGGCGTCGGTGGAGTACGGCTGGTTCGTGGAGAGCTTCGGCCGCGAGGTCGAGCCGCTGTGGTTCGACCCGTACAAGGGCGAGGACATGAGCGCCGGCCCGGACGAGACGACCGAACGGATCGTCGCCTTCTACGGCCGTGCTCGCGCCGCCGCCGACCGCGTGATCACGGAACTGCCGCTGGACGCGGTCGGCCGCCCGGTGTGGCGCGAGCACTCGGTGTCGCTGCGCTGGGTGCTGGTCGATCTGATCGAGGAGACGGCGAGACACGCGGGGCACATGGACATCGTGCGGGAGCTCGTCGACGGGGCGGCCGGGGACCACCGGCCCGCGGAGGCGTAGCGCGGGGCTCAGGGGACGAGTGCCCTGACCTCCTTCGCCGCGAAGCGTACGAAGGCCTCCGGGTCGGGTTCGTCGCCGGTGGGCTGGAGGACGACCGTGTCGGCGCCGGCCTCCACCAGGCACTGGACGGCCTTCGCCACGGCGCCCGCGTCGCCGGCGACACCGAGGTCGGGCACCGACTCCAGGCCCTCTTCGGCGAGTTCGGCCCTGAGGCGGGCGGCGGCGCCGGGACCGGTGGCGGTGAGGAGATAGACGACGACCTTGTGCGCTTCGGTACGGCCCGCCGACTCCCGCCCCTCGTCGATGAGTTGACGGGCCCGCCGGACGCCGTCGGGTGCGGTGGACGCGGTGAGGACCGTGCCGTCGGCCGCCGCACCGGCGAG
>NZ_JAWOAI010000306.1:0-12062 GCF_033194735.1 Streptomyces sp. W16 | reverse complement strand
AGCGGCTCACGGTCGGGCAGGACCGCGCCACGGGGGTCGTCACGCGCGAGGGGGAAGTGCTGGGCGCGGACCAGGTGGTGCTCGCGGGCGGCAGCCTCAGCGGGCGGCTGGCCGGGGTCCCTGACGACGTCCTGCCGCCCGTACGGCCCGTGAAGGGGCAGGTGCTGCGGCTGACCGTGCCGGAGCGGTACGCGCCGTTCCTGAGCCGGACCGTGCGGGCCGTGGTGCGCGGCAGCCAGGTCTATCTGGTGCCGCGCGAGAACGGCGAGCTGGTCGTCGGCGCGACCAGCGAGGAGCTGGGCTGGGATACGACGGTGACGGCCGGCGGTGTCTACGAACTGCTGCGCGACGCCCACGAGTTGGTTCCCGGGATCACCGAACTGCCGCTCACCGAGACCCGGGCCGGACTGCGCCCCGGCTCCCCCGACAACGCGCCGCTGCTCGGCCCGACCGAACTGCCGGGGCTGCTGCTGGCCACCGGGCACTACCGCAACGGCGTGCTGCTCACGCCGGTCACCGGTGACGCCCTGGCGCATGCCCTGAGCACCGGTGAACTCCCGGACGAGGCACGCCCGTTCACCCCGGAGCGGTTCGGCGCCCAAGCGCGTATGGAGCAGCCCGCATGAACGTCTCCGTCAACGGGGAGCCCCGGGTGATCGCTCCCGGCACGGCTCTCGACACCCTCGTGCGCACCCTGGCCGCGTCGCCCTCCGGTGTGGCCGCCGCCCTCAACGAAACCGTCGTCCCGCGCGCGGAGTGGCCCTCGACCTCCCTCTCCGAGGGGGACCGCGTCGAGGTCCTCACCGCCGTCCAAGGAGGCTGACCCATGGCCGACGACCCCTTCGTCCTCGGTGGTACTTCCTTCACGTCCCGGCTGATCATGGGTACCGGAGGTGCGCCCAGCCTCGACGTCCTGGAGCGCGCGCTGGTGGCCTCCGGGACGGAGCTGACGACGGTCGCGATGCGGCGCGTGAACGCCTCCGTGCACGGTTCGGTGCTGTCCGTCCTGGAGCGGCTCGGTATCCGGGTGCTGCCCAACACCGCGGGCTGTTTCACGGCGGGCGAGGCGGTGCTGACGGCGCGGCTGGCGCGGGAGGCGCTCGGGACGGCACTGGTCAAACTTGAGGTGATCGCGGACGAGCGCACGTTGCTGCCCGACCCGATCGAGCTGCTCGACGCCGCCGAGACCCTGGTCGACGACGGATTCACGGTGCTGCCGTACACGAACGACGACCCCGTGCTGGCGCGGAAGTTGGAGGACGTCGGGTGCGCGGCGATCATGCCGTTGGGGTCGCCGATCGGTTCCGGGCTCGGGATCCGCAACCCGCACAACTTCCAGCTGATCACCGAGCACGCGCGCGTGCCGGTGATTCTGGACGCGGGGGCCGGTACGGCGTCCGACGCGGCGTTCGCGATGGAGCTGGGGTGCGCGGGTGTGATGCTCGCCTCGGCGGTGACGCGGGCGCAGGAGCCGGTGCTCATGGCCTCCGGCATGCGGGCGGCTGTGGAGGCGGGGAGGTTGGCCTTCCGGGCGGGGCGTATCCCTCGTAGGCACTTCGCCTCGGCGTCTTCTCCTGCGGAGGGCCTCGCCGCGTTGGATCCTGAACGGCCCGCTTTTTAGGCACCCCGGGCTGCACTCCCGTTCCGTCTCCCACCCAGGCACCACCCGTTTCCAGTCGGCCGAAAAGTGAACCTCCCCTGTGGAGCTTCCTCGACATCGGCGGCTGCGGGTGCGGGCGCCCGTGCGTGCGATCCGTCACAGGTCCGCTGCAGTAAAGCCCCGATCCTGGCCGAAAACGCGGTGCTGTCAGCCTCGGCTCGTACACTCACCTGCGTGGATACGACCCTTCATGACCCTCTCGTCGGGCAGCTGCTCGACGGCCGCTATCGCGTCGACGCGCGGATCGCCGTCGGCGGGATGGCCACGGTCTACCGGGCCGTGGACACCCGCCTGGACCGGGTTCTCGCGCTCAAGGTGATGCACCCGACGCTGGCGGCCGACGCCTCCTTCGTCGACCGGTTCATCCGCGAGGCCAAGTCGGTGGCGCGGCTGGCGCACCCGAACGTGGTGCAGGTCTTCGACCAGGGCGCCCAGGGGGCGTACGTCTATCTGGCGATGGAGTACGTCGCGGGCTGCACCCTGCGGGACGTGCTGCGCGAGCGCGGGGCGCTGCAGCCGAGGGCCGCGCTGGACATCCTGGAGCCGGTGCTGGCCGCGCTCGGTGCCGCGCACCGGGCCGGGTTCGTGCACCGGGACATGAAGCCGGAGAACGTGCTCATAGGGGACGACGGCCGGGTCAAGGTCGCCGACTTCGGACTGGTCCGGTCCGTGGACACGGTCACCAGCACCACGGAGAACGTGCTCGGCACGGTCTCGTATCTCGCGCCGGAGCAGATCGAGGGCGGCACGGCGTCTCCCCGGGTCGACGTGTACGCGTGCGGTGTCGTCCTGTACGAGATGCTCACCGGCCAGAAGCCGCACGACGGGGACTCCCCCGCGATCGTGCTCTACAAGCACCTGCACGAGGACGTCCCGCCGCCCTCGGCCGCCGTGCCGGGGCTGGCGTACGAGCTGGACGAGCTGGTCGCCACGGCCACCGCGCGCACCCCGGACATCCGGCCGTACGACGCGGTCGCGCTGTTCGGTCTGGTCCGCGAGGCGCGGGCGGGGCTGAGCGACGAGCAGTTGGACGCGGTGCCGCCGCAGGCGCTGGCCTCGGAGCATCCCAACGCGGAGAACCGTACGAGCGTGATCCCGCGCTCCCTGACCGTGCCGCGCCCGCTGCCGGTCAACGAGGACGACGAGCCCGGTGACCCGTTCAACCGGACCAGCCGGTTCGAGAGCGGACCGCCGCTGCCGCCCCGGCGGCGCGACGCGCGGCGGCCCCGGCGCGGACTGCTGGCGATCATCGCCGCCGTACTGCTGATCATCGGGGTCGGGGCGGGCGTCTGGTACATCAACTCCGGCCAGTTCACCAAGGTCCCGCCGCTGCTGGCGAAGACCGAGGTGCAGGCGAAGGACCGGCTGAAAGAGGCCGGTCTCGACGTCAAGTCGGTCAAGCACGCCTACAGCGACACCGTGAAGCGCGGCACCGTCATCAGCACCGACCCGGTGGCCGGCGCCCGCATCCGGGACAACGACTCGGTGGCCCTGACCATCTCGGACGGCCCGGAGACCGTGAACGTCCCCGACCTGACGGGCACCCGCCTGGCCAAGGCGCAGATCCTGCTGAAGCAGGACGGGCTGGCGGCCGGCATGGTCACCAGGGAGTTCAGCGACGACGTCGCCAAGGGCCTCGTGATCAGCACGGACCCGGAGGCGGGCACGGAGCGCCATGCGGGCTCGGCGATAGCCCTGACCGTCAGCAAGGGCAGCGCGGTCGACGTGCCCGACGTCACCGGTGAGGACCTGGACGAAGCGAAGTCGGACCTCCAGGAAGCCGGTCTCACGGTGAAGGTCTCGGCCACCGAGGTCACCTCGGAGTACGACGCGGGCCAGGTCGCCCAGCAGACCCCGGCCGGCGACAGCCAGGCAGCCGAGGGCGACACGGTGACGCTGACGCTGTCCAAGGGCCCGGAGATGGTCGAGGTCCCGAGCGTGGTCGGCGCGAGCGTCGACGCGGCGACGAAGCTCCTTGAGGAGTCGGGATTCAAGGTCAAGGAGGACCGGGGCCTGCTCGGTCTGTTCGGCGACACCGTGAAGGACCAGTCCGTGGACGCGGGAGAGCAGGCCCCCAAGGGGTCGACGATCACGATCACCATCCGGTGACGGGGGCGGCACGCGCGCGTGACACCCTGGACGGGTGAGCAGCGCGTCCCCCTCCCGCATCCCTTCCCGCAACCCCGTCGGCGGCCATGTCCCGGTGGCCGGCGGTCTCCACTCCGTGGGGCTGTCCTACGCCCGTGAGCTGGCCGCCGAGACCGTGCAGGTCTTCGTCGCCAACCCGCGCGGCTGGGCGACACCGGCCGGGAACCCGCGCCAGGACGAGGAGTTCCGCGCGGTGTGCGAGGCCGAGTCCATCCCGGCGTACGTGCACGCCCCGTACCTGATCAACTTCGGCTCGCACACCGAGGCCACCGTGGAGAAGTCGGTGGAATCCCTACGGCACTCGCTCCGGCGGGGACGGGAGATCGGCGCGCTCGGTGTGGTCGTGCACACCGGGAGTGCGACGGGCGGGCGGGAGCGGGCCGTGGCGCTGGCCCAGGTACGGGAGCATCTGCTGCCGCTGCTGGACGAGTTGACCCACGACGACGATCCGTTCCTTCTCCTTGAGTCGACGGCCGGCCAGGGTTCGTCGCTGTGCTCGCGGACCTGGGACTTCGGGCCGTACTTCGAGGCGCTGGACGCCCATCCCAAGCTGGGTGTGTGCTTGGACACGTGCCACATCTTCGCCGCCGGGCACGACCTGACCGGTCCGGCCGGTATGCACCAGACGCTCGACCTGCTGGTGGACACGGTCGGCGAGGGACGGCTGAAACTGATCCACGCCAACGACTCCAAGGACGTCGTCGGCGCCCACAAGGACCGCCACGAGAACATCGGCTCCGGTCATATCGGCGAGGATCCGTTCCGCGCGCTGATGACCCACCCGGCGACCGAGGGCGTACCGCTGATCATCGAGACACCTGGCGGCAAGGAAGGGCACGCGGCGGACGTGGAGCGGCTGAAGAAGCTCAGGGACTCGTAGTCACAGTTCGGGACCCTCGCCGGGGCCTTCCTGGTACGAGTACCGCTGTTCCTTCCACGGGTCACCGACGTTGTGGTACCCGCGTTCCTCCCAGAAGCCGCGCCGGTCCGCCGTCATGTACTCGACGCCGCGGACCCACTTCGGGCCCTTCCAGGCGTACAGGTGGGGGACGACCAGGCGGAGCGGGAATCCGTGTTCCGCGGTGAGGAGTTCGCCGTCCTTGTGGGTGGCGAAGATGGTGCCGTCGGCGGCGAAGTCGGTCAGCCGGAGGTTGGCGCTGAAGCCGTACTCCGCCCAGACCATGACATGGGTGACGGCGGGTGACGGCGGGGCGGTCTCCAGGATCGTGCCGGCGGGGATGCCGCCCCATTCGGCGCCCAGCATGCTGAACTTCGTGACGCAGTGCAGATCGGCCACGACCGAGTCGTAGGGCAGAGCCGTGAACTCGTCGTGGTTCCAGCAGTGCTTGTCGCCGTCGGCGGTGGCGCCGAAGACCCTGAACTCCCAGCGCTCGGGGCGGAACTTGGGGACCGGGCCGTAGTGGGTGACCGGCCAGCCGCGCTGAAGTCGCTGGCCGGGCGGCAGCTCGGACTGTTCGACCCCTCTCTGACCCATGGCTCCATCCTGACAGACGGGGGGCGGTGCACATGACCGGCTCTGGGCGGATTCGGGCAACTCCTACTAAGCATGCACTTACTGGACGACTTCTTCGCGCCGATGCAATCATGCGGCGCAACCCGCCAGTTCCCCCGTTTTGGAAGGAGCCTCTGCGATGCAGGGCGACCCCGAGGTCCTTGAGTTCCTGAACGAGCAGCTCACCGGTGAGCTGACCGCGATCAACCAGTACTGGCTGCACTACCGCATCCAGGACAACAACGGCTGGACCAAGCTCGCCAAGTACACGCGTGAAGAGTCCATCGACGAGATGAAGCACGCGGACAAGATCACCGAGCGCATCCTGATGCTCGACGGTCTGCCGAACTACCAGCGGCTGTTCCATGTCCGGGTCGGTCAGACGGTCACCGAGATGTTCCAGGCGGACCGGCAGGTCGAGGTCGAGGCGATCGACCGCCTCAAGCGCGGTATCGAGGTGATGCGCGCCAAGGGCGACGTCACGTCCGCGAACATCTTCGAGGACATCCTTGAGGACGAGGAGCACCACATCGACTACCTCGACACGCAGCTCCAGCTGATCGAGCAGCTCGGCGAGGCGCTCTACATCGCGCAGCAGATCGAGCAGCCCAGCTAGAGCCTGCTAGGCGGCGTCTTCCAGATCGGCCATCGCGGCCACTCCGGTCAGCTCGGCGAGTATCGACTCGCCCTGGTCGGCCGCCTCGCGGCGCGGACAGGCGCCCCGACCCAGCAGTGCCTGGATACGACGTACGCACGACCCGCAGTCGGTGCCCGCCTTGCAGGCCGACGCTATCTGCCGGGGGGTGCAGGCACCGCCCTCCGCGTGCTTCGCGACCTGCGCCTCGGTCACACCGAAGCAGTTGCAGACATACACGCGGGTCACCTCCCGGGCGGGATCGAAGGTCGTCGCGCCATCCCGATAATCGGTGAGGCTAACCTAACCTTACCCGCCGCGCAGGAGCTGTAAAAGTGCCGTGGGGCGGGGATCGTATGTGATCCCCGCCCCACGGCACTCTGCTGTAACAGGTGAAACGGTTACTGGTCCCTGTACATCTCGGCGACCAGGAAGGCCAGGTCAAGGGACTGGCTGCGGTTGAGACGCGGGTCGCAGGCCGTCTCGTAGCGCTGGTGCAGGTCGTCGACGAAGATCTCGTCGCCGCCGCCCACGCACTCGGTGACATCGTCACCGGTGAGCTCGACGTGGATGCCGCCCGGGTGGGTGCCGAGGCCCTTGTGGACCTCGAAGAAGCCCTTCACCTCGTCGAGCACGTCGTCGAAGCGGCGGGTCTTGTGGCCGGAGGCCGCCTCGTACGTGTTGCCGTGCATCGGGTCGGTGATCCAGGCGACGGTCGCACCGGACGCGGTGACCTTCTCGACCAGCTCGGGCAGCTTGTCGCGGACCTTGTCCGCGCCCATCCGCACGATGAAGGTGAGCCGGCCCGGCTCGCGGTCCGGGTCGAGGCGCTCGATGTACTGCAGCGCGTCCTCGGCGGTGGTCGTCGGGCCGAGCTTGATGCCGATCGGGTTGCGGATCTGGGAGGCGAACTCGATGTGCGCGCCGTCCAGCTGCCGCGTGCGCTCGCCGATCCACACCATGTGCCCGGAGACGTCGTAGAGCCTGCCGGTGCGGGAGTCGACCCGGGTCAGGGCCGATTCGTAGTCCAGCAGCAGCGCCTCGTGCGAGGAGTAGAACTCGACTGTCTTGAACTCCTCCGGGTCCGTCCCGCAGGCCCGCATGAAGTTCAGCGCGTTGTCGATCTCGCGCGCCAGCTGTTCGTAGCGCTGGCCCGACGGGGACGACTTCACGAAGTCCTGGTTCCAGGCGTGCACCTGGCGCAGGTCGGCGTAGCCGCCGGTGGTGAAGGCGCGGACCAGGTTGAGCGTGGAGGCGGACGCATTGTACATCCGCTTCAGGCGCTCGGGGTCCGGGATGCGGGCCTCTTCGGTGAAGGCGAAGCCGTTGACGGAGTCGCCCCGGTAGGTCGGGAGTGTCACCCCGTCGCGGGTCTCGGTCGACTTGGAGCGCGGCTTGGAGTACTGGCCGGCGATCCGGCCGACCTTGACCACCGGCACCGAGGCGGCGTACGTCAGTACGGCGCCCATCTGGAGGAGGGTCTTCAGCTTGTTGCGGATGTGGTCGGCGGACACCGCGTCGAAGGCCTCGGCACAGTCGCCGCCCTGGAGGAGGAACGCCTCTCCCTTGGCGACGGCCGCCAACCGGGCGCGCAGCTGGTCGCACTCGCCTGCGAAGACGAGCGGCGGATACGACGCGAGGTCCGCGATCACTGCGCGCAGAGCCTCGGTGTCGGGGTACTCGGGCTGCTGCGCCGCGGGCAGGTCTCGCCAGGTGTTGCCAGCGCTCGCGCTGGTCTTAGCGTTCACGGTCACGGCCTCAACATTACGGGGTCGTGTCGAGCTGTTTTCGCACGGCTCGACAGGTGAGATGCCCGCACGCTCAGCTGGGCGTGGGGTATGGTGCCTCGCATGTTCGCGCTTTCGACTCAGAACTGGTGGTGGACCGCTCATCCGGCGGCCCACTGACTGCGCGTACTCGACAGTACTTCGCGAAGGCCGCCCGAGGGCGGCCTTCGGCGTTTCCGGGGTCGTTCCTCACCGACAGATGGCAGAGGAACCATGAACCTGACACAGCTGCTGGACGACGACCGCCCGTTCGCCCTGCTGCGCCGCCGCACGCCGGGCCACGACGAGAACACGGTGGAGGTCTTCCTCGGCCCGGTCTCCACCCACGACCGCCTCGCCGACCTCCCCGCCGAGGGCCTGGCCCTGATCCCCTTCCGCCAGATCCGCGAGCGCGGCTTCGACGTCCGTGACGACGGCACCCCGCTCGCCTTCCTCACCCCCGAGGAGTCGTACGGCGTCCCGCTCGCCGACGCGCTGGACCAGCTGCCCGCGCACGACGTGCGGGTCGAGGGCGGTGGCTTCGACGTCGGTGACGAGCAGTACGGGGAGATCGTCGGGCGGGTGCTGCGGGAGGAGATCGGGCGCGGCGAGGGCGCCAACTTCGTCATCCGGCGGACGTACGAGGGTGAGATCCCGGGGTACGGCAGGGCCGACGCGCTGGCGCTGTTCCGGCGGCTGCTGGTGGGTGAGCGGGGGGCGTACTGGACGTTCGTCGTGCACACGGGTGAGCGCACGCTGGTGGGGGCCAGTCCCGAGGTGCATGTGCGGATGTCCGGCGGGACCGTCGTCATGAACCCGATCAGCGGGACGTACCGCTACCCGGCCGAGGGGCCGACGCCCGAGCACCTGCTCTCCTTCCTCGCCGACGGCAAGGAGATCGAGGAGCTGTCGATGGTCGTCGACGAGGAACTGAAGATGATGTGCACGGTCGGCGACATGGGCGGGGTCGTCGTCGGGCCGCGGCTGAAGGAGATGGCCCATCTCGCGCACACCGAGTACGAGTTGCGCGGCCGGTCCTCGCTGGACGTGCGCGAGGTCCTGAAGGAGACCATGTTCGCGGCGACCGTCACCGGCTCGCCGGTGCAGAATGCCTGCCGGGTCATCGAACGGCACGAGGCCGGCGGGCGCGGCTACTACGGCGCCGCGCTGGCCCTGCTCGGCCGCGACTCCGGCGGTGCCCAGACCCTCGACTCCCCCATCCTCATCCGCACCGCCGACATCGACCCGGCCGGCCGACTGCGGGTGCCGGTCGGCGCCACCCTCGTCCGCGGTTCGGACCCGGCGAGCGAGGTCGCGGAGACCCACGCGAAGGCGGCGGGAGTACTGGCCGCGTTGGGCGTACGACCGTCCCGGCCGCGGGGCGAGGAGACCCGCCCCCGGCTCGCCGACGATCCCCGGGTGCGGGCCGCGCTCGACAGCCGCCGCACCTCACTCGCCCCCTTCTGGCTGCGGATGCAGGAGCGGTCCGAGGAGCTGACCGGGCACGCGCTGGTCGTCGACGGGGAGGACACCTTCACGGCGATGCTCGCGCACGTGCTGCGGTCGAGCGGCCTCGATGTGACCGTGCGCCGTTACGACGAGGAGGGGTTGCGGGAGGCGGTGCTCGCGCACGAGGGGCCCTTGGTGCTGGGGCCCGGGCCGGGCGACCCCTCCGACACGGCCGACCCGAAGATGCGGTTTCTGCGGGCGCTGACCGCCGAGGTCGTGCGGGAGAACCGGCACGGTGTCCTCGGCGTGTGTCTCGGGCACGAACTGATCGCGGCGGAGCTGGGGTTGGAGATCGTACGGAAGGAGGTTCCGTACCAGGGGGCGCAGACGACGGTCGATCTGTTCGGGCGGGAGGAGACCGTCGGCTTCTACAACAGCTTCGTGGCACGGTGCGACGACGAGGCCACCGCCGAGCTGGGGGCCCATGGTGTGGAGGTCAGCCGTGGCGCGAGTGGTGAAGTGCATGCGCTGCGGGGGCCCGGGTTCGCCGGGGTGCAGTTCCACCCGGAGTCGGTGCTGACGCTCAACGGGGCAGCTGTCGTACGGGAGTTGGTGGGTCAGCTGCGCGGGACGAGCACGAGGTCGGTGTAGTCGGAGCCGGTGGGGCGCCGGACGGGCTGGGATGCCCGGCCGGCGCCGGGAGCGCGGCCGGGGCTCAGCCGAAGAAGACTCCGACCTCCTCGTACAGCTTCGGATCCACCGTCTTCAGCTGGGCCGTGGCCTCCGCGATCGGTACGCGGACGATGTCCGTGCCGCGCAGGGCGACCATCTTGCCGAAGTCGCCGTCGCGGACGGCCTCGATGGCGTGCAGGCCGAAGCGGGTGGCGAGCCAGCGGTCGAAGGCGCTGGGTGTGCCGCCGCGCTGGATGTGCCCGAGGACGGTGGTGCGGGCCTCCTTGCCGGTCCGCTTCTCGATCTCCTTGGCCAGCCACTCGCCGACCCCGGACAGCCGGACGTGCCCGTAGGAGTCGAGGGTCCCGTCCTTCAGCACGACATCGCCGTCCTTGGGCATGGCCCCCTCCGCCACGACCACGATCGGGGCGTACGACGCCTTGAAGCGGGAGGTGATCCAGCCGCACACCTGCTCGACGTCGAAGCGCTGTTCGGGGATGAGGATGACGTTGGCGCCGCCGGCCAGCCCGGAGTGGATCGCTATCCAGCCGGCGTGGCGGCCCATGACCTCGCAGACCAGGACCCGCATGTGGGACTCGGCGGTGGTGTGCAGCCGGTCGATGGCCTCGGTGGCGATGCCTACGGCGGTGTCGAAGCCGAAGGTGTAGTCGGTGGCGGACAGGTCGTTGTCGATGGTCTTCGGTACGCCGACGCACGGCACGCCGTACTCGTCCGAGAGCCGCGCGGCCACGCCGAGGGTGTCCTCGCCGCCGATCACGATGAGCGCGTCGACCTCCTGTGCGGCGAGGTTGGCCTTGATCCGGCCGATGCCGTTCTCCAGCTTCAGCGGATTGGTGCGGGAGGAGCCGAGGATGGTGCCGCCGCGGGGCAGGATGCCGCGCACCGCGGGGATGTCGAGACGGACGGTGTCGCCTTCGAGCGGACCTCGCCAGCCGTCCCGGTAGCCGACGAAGTCGTACCCGTACTCCTGCACGCCCTTGCGGACGATGCCCCGGATGACGGCGTTGAGTCCGGGGCAGTCGCCGCCTCCGGTCAGTACTCCGACGCGCATGGAAAGATCCCTTCGCCGCAGTTCCCTGTGACAGCCACGCTAATGGTGATCCAGGTCACAGAGGGATGGGTGGGAAGGTCAATTCCGTGATCAATTCCGGTGAATTGTCGGGGAGTTGATCTACCGGGCTGCTTACGCGTCGTCGAGGCCGCGCTCTATCGCGTACCGGACCAGCTCCACCCGGTTGTGCAACTGGAGCTTGCCCAGGGTGTTCTGGACGTGGTTCTGGACCGTGCGGTGCGAGATGACCAGGCGCTCGGCGATCTGCTTGTAGCTCAGGCCCTTGGCGACCAGGCGCAGCACCTCGGTCTCGCGGTCGGTGAGTTGGGGCGCCTTGGGCTCGTCGCTGCCGGCGGCCGGTGCCGGGTCCGAGGCCAGCCGCCGGTACTCGCCGAGGACCAGCCCGGCGAGCCCGGGGGTGAACACCGGGTCGCCGACCGCCGTGCGGCGCACCGCGTCCAACAGCTCTTCCGTGGAAGCCGACTTGAGCAGATAGCCGGTCGCGCCCGACTTCACCGCCTCCAGTACGTCGGCGTGCTCGCCGCTCGCGGAGAGGACCAGGACGCGCAACGCCGGGTTGGCGCCGACCAGTTCCTTGCAGACCTGGACGCCGGGCAGCACCGGCAGGTTCAGGTCGAGGACGAGGACGTCCGGGGCCGCGGCCCGTGCTCGGCGTACCGCCTGCTCGCCGTCCCCGGCGGTGGCGACCACGTCGAAGCCGGACTCGGCCAGGTCGCGGGCGACCGCGTCGCGCCACATCGGATGGTCGTCGACCACCATGACCCTGATCGGGCCCCGCTGCTCACTCATCGTGTCCCCGCCTTCCCCCGTGCCTTCGGTACCTTCAGTTCAACTTCCGTGCCCTGCCCGGGAATCGAGACCAGTTCGGCACTGCCCCCGAGGTGCCGCAGCCGGCCCCGGATCGACAGCGCGACCCCGAGCCGCCCCTCCCCCTCGGCCTGCGCGAGCCGCCCCTCGGGGATACCCGGTCCGTCGTCCCGTACGGTCACCACGACCTCCCCGGGCTCGTCCTCGACCAGGATCCAGGCACGGGCGTCCGCACCGGCGTGCCTGCGCACATTGTCCAGGGCGGCACCGACAGCGGCGGCCAGCTCCTTCGCGGCGGGCGCGGGCAGCGGCACCGGGGC
>NZ_JAWOAI010000305.1:0-12067 GCF_033194735.1 Streptomyces sp. W16 | reverse complement strand
GGACGGTGCCGCCGACGCGGTCGAGGTCGGCGGCGCCGGTGATGACGCCGAGGTCGGTGAGCCAGCGCACGGCGGACGCGGCCGTGTACACCTGCCCGTCGAGGCAGTAGCTGGTCCGCCCGTCCAGCCGCCAGGCCACGCAGCTCACCAGACCCGAGTCCCCGCGCCGGGGTGTGTCGCCGGTGTGCGCGAGCAGGAACGCCCCTGTGCCGTACGTGCACTTGGCGCCGCCGGGTGCGGTGATCCGCTGGGCGAGGAGGGCCGCCTGCTGGTCCACGACGAGTCCGGTGAGAGGGATCTCGGCGCCGAACGCGGTGGTCGTACCGATGGGTTGGGCGCAGTCGACGACACCCGGGAGTCGTTCGTCGACGAGTCCGTAGAGGTCGAGGGCGCGGGGCGACCAGGCGGCCTTGTCCAGGTCGAGGAGTTGGGTGCGGCCGGCGGTCGCCGCGTCGGTGACGTGGGTGCCGGTGAGGCGGTGCACCAGCCAGGAGTCGCTGGTGGTGACCATGCCCTCGCGGGTGAGGTGGCGGCGGATCCAGGCCATCTTGGGCGCGGCGAAGTACGGGTCGAGGGGCAGGCCGGTCAGTCGGCGTAACTCATCGGCGTGCTCGGCGAGTTCGGCACAGACGCTCTCTGCGCGGCGGTCCTGCCACACGAGCGCGTCGGTCAGCGGCATGCCGGTGTCGGGGTCCCAGGCGAGTACGGTCTCGCCCTGGTTGGCGAGGCCCAGCGCCGTCACGGGTTCGTCGGCCTCGGCGAGCGCGCGGCGCCCCGCGACGATCACCGACTCGTACAGTTCCTCGGGGTCGGCCTCGACCAGGCCGCCCGGCAGCCGGCGGGTCCCCACCGAGACGAACCCGGTGCCGATCACGCCGCGTTCGGGACAGATCACCAGAGCCTTCGTGCCGGATGTGCCCTGGTCGACGGCGAGTACCGGACCCGTCATACCACCCCTCCCGTAGATCACCGTCCAACAGCCTGCCGCCGCCCCGCACACCACGTCAAGCATTTCTGATCTTCAGTCAACTCGCAGATAGGTCTGCGGAGTTGGGGAGGACGGGGAAGCGGGGGGGGTGATGCGGAACGTACGCCTTACCGCGCTCGCCGGTGCTACGGGAGCCGTCCGAAACCCATGCTCACAGCCCCGCACCGGGTACGAACTCCCCGTCCGGATACGGCAGGATGAGCGGTCGCGCCGGTGTACGGGTCCGTCCCGGCCGGCGTGAGCGCAATACCGGCAATGCCCGCAATTCGAGCAGGTGGCAACGTGACGACACTTCACATCCGGCCGTCCGCGGCGCTCTTCGCCGCAGCTTCTCCCCCCGGAGGTGACCGATGAACCGCACGCCGACCCTGGACGACTTCATGCTCGCCGGAATCGCCCTGGCCTCGGGCCTGTTGGCGGCCTTTCTGCTGCGCGTACTGCTGCGCTGGCTCGGCAAGCACGCCGACCGCACCCGCTGGAGCGGCGACGACGTGATGGTCGACGCGCTGCGGACCGTGCTGCCGTGGTCGGCGATCGCCGGTGGCGCGGCTATCGCGGGCGCGGTCCTGCCGTTGACGCACACTGTTCAGCACCAGGTCAACCAGAGCCTCCAGGTGCTGATGATCCTCGCCGTGACGGTGGCGGCGGCCCGGGTGATCGCCGGTCTGGTGCGAGCGGTCACCAACTCCCGTTCCGGGGTTGCCGGTTCGGCCACGATCTTCGTCAACATCACCCGGATACTGGTCCTGGCCATCGGCTTCCTGGTGATGCTCCAGACACTCGGCATCTCGATAGCGCCGATGCTCACCGCCCTGGGCGTCGGCGGTCTCGCCGTCGCGCTCGCGCTTCAGGACACCCTCGCGAACCTCTTCGCGGGCATCCACATCCTCGCGTCGAAGACCGTACAGCCCGGCGACTACATCCGGCTGAGCAGCGGCGAGGAAGGATACGTCGAGGACATCAACTGGCGTCAGACGACGGTCAGGGCGCTCTCCAACAACCTCGTCGTGATACCGAACGGCCAGCTCGCCAAGACGAACATGACCAACTTCATGCGTCCCGAGCAGCAGTTGACGATCCTGGTCCAGGTGGGCGTCGGCTACGACAGCGACCTGGAGCATGTCGAGCGGGTGACCATGGAGGTCATCGCCGAGGTCATGACCGACATCACCGGCGCGATCCCCGAGCACGAACCGGCCATCCGCTTCCACACCTTCGGCGACTCCCGGATCGGCTTCACGGTGATCCTGGGTGTCGGCGAGTTCAGCGACCAGTTCCGCATCAAGCACGAGTTCATCAAGCGCCTGCACAAGCGGTACCGGCAGGAGGGCATCCGCATCCCGGCGCCGACGCGGACGGTGGCGCTCCAGCAGGGGTCGATCGCCATACCGCAGCAGCGGATCCCGGAGGACGAGCCGGGCGAAGTCCCCTCCACCCGGCTCGACTGACGAATCAAGTCCGACTCGACCGACCGGTCAACTCCCTCAGAGAGTCGCCGAGTTGTCGTGGTAGTGCCCGCCGGTCCGACCGTGCGGGACGGCGAGGGACGGGTTCACCGGTGTCACCGTCCAGTCCGGATGACCGGGCATGCGCGGCGTCGCCGTACCGTAGAGCCAGTCCCGGAGGAAGCCGGACAGGTCCTGGCCGGAGACCGTCGACGCGACGGCGATGTAGTCCTCCGTCGTCGCGGCGGAGTCGCGGTACCGGGCGAGGAACTCGCGCTCCACAGCGTGGAAGGTGTCCTCGCCTATCAACTCCCGCAAGGCGTACAGGACAAGGACGCCGCCCAGGTAGCGCTGGCTGTCGAACAGGTTGGCCGCGTTGGGTGCCGCCACCGGTCCGGAGTCGTGGCGCCACTGGTCGCCGCGGGCGTAGGTGTCCTTCATCCGGGCTTCCATCGTGGTGAGGCCGAGGGAGTCGGCCCAGCCGCGCTCGTAGCGGTACAGCAGCCCGTAGAAGTCGGCGTGGCCCTCGTTCAGCCACAGGTCGGCCCAGGTGGCGGGGCTGACGCTGTTGCCGAACCAGGAGTGGACCAGCTCGTGCATCATGTGCGAGCCGATCTTGCTCTCCACCTGGAGCAGGAAGTTCGGCTTGTACAGGGTGAGGGTCTGGGTCTCAAGTCCCGTGAAATCAAAGGCGGTCGGGCTGTCGGAATTGCAGGGCAGCAGTCCGTACGTCTCGAACGGGAACGCCCCCAGCCGCTGCTCCAGCCAGTCCACGAGTCCCGGTGTGAGCGCGAGCGCCGGTTCCAGGGCGGCGGCACGGGCGGTGGGCACGACGTCCCGCAGGGGCAGCCCGTGCGGGCCCGGCCGGTCCTTGACCACGTAGTCGCCGACCGTGATCTGCACCAGCTCGGTCGCCATCGGCGAGCGCGAGCGGTAGCTGAACGCGGTCCGGTCGCCGTCCAGCCGCTCGGTGCACACCAGTTGACCGTTCGCGACCCCGCGCAGCCCGTCCGGGACGGTGATCCGGAACGTGAAGTCGGCCTTGTCGCTGGGGTGGTCGTTGCAGGGGAAGACGGTGTGCGCCAGGTTCGGCTGGCCGCACACCGCGAAACCGTCGGGAGTGACGACCCAGCCGCCGGTGGGCGCGGCGGCGCGGCTCGGGTCGGCGGAGTACTCCACGCAGACGGTGACCCTGGCCTTCGCCGGGAGCGTCCTGGCGGGCGTGATCCGCAGTTTCTCGTCGGCCTGCTCGAAGTCGGCCCTACGGCCCTGGACGCGGACCTCGTGGATGTCGAGGCCGAGGGCGTCGAGGGAGAACCGGGTCAGGGCCTCGGTGGTGCGCAGTTCTATCGTGACCGTGCCGTCGACGAGCTTCGTCGTCGCGTCGTAGGCGAGGTCGAGGTCGTAGGAGCGGACGCGGTAGCCGTCGTTGCCGAGGCTCGGGTACACCGGGTCGCCGAGGGTCTCGGCACCCGCTTCGCCCTTCCCCCGCCCGGTCGCGGTGTCGTCGTTCCCCCGTCCGGCCGCGAAGGCCGGGGAACCCATGGTCAGTGCCGTGGCCGTGCCGATCAGCGCGGCCACCGGGGCCGTCACTCTGGTGCGATTTCTCATGATCCGCTTTCGCTCGGGCGGCCGGGTGGTCAGCTCCGGCCGTCGGTCAGTGAAGGTGATCCACCCCTTACTGACTGCCGGACCGGGCGGTCGGTTGCCCTTGATCGGCGCACTTGTGTTCGCGGAGTGCGGACGGACCGCTGTCGAGTGCGACCGCATCACGAGATATCTTGATGTCGAGCAATGTTGCAGACGTGGAGCGGAGCACCGGTGACTGACTCGACCATCATCTATACGCACACTGACGAGGCCCCGGCCCTGGCGACGTATTCCTTCCTGCCGGTGGTCCAGGCGTACGCCTCGCAGGCGGGTGTCGCCGTGACCACGCGGGACATCTCGCTGGCCGGGCGCATCATCGCCGTGTTCCCGGAGTACCTCACCGAGGACCAGCGGATCCCGGACGCCCTGCACGAACTGGGCGAACTGGCGAAGACGCCCGAGGCCAACATCATCAAGCTGCCGAACGTCTCGGCGTCCGTCCCGCAGCTCAAGGCCGCCGTGGCCGAGCTGCAGGAGCAGGGCTACGCGCTGCCGAACTACCCGGACGACCCGAAGACCGACGAGGAGCGGGACGTCCAGTCCCGCTACGACAAGATCAAGGGTTCCGCGGTCAACCCGGTCCTGCGTGAGGGCAACTCCGACCGGCGCGCCCCCGCCTCGGTCAAGAAGTACGCCAAGACCCACCCGCACCGCATGGGCGCCTGGTCGGCGGACTCCAAGACGAACGTCGCCACCATGGGCGAGAACGACTTCCGCTCCACCGAGAAGTCCGTGACGATCACCGAGGCCGGTGCGCTGCGCATCGAGCTGGTCGCCGAGGACGGCACCACCACCGTGCTGCGCGAGTCCGTACCCGTCCTGAAGGACGAGGTCGTCGACGCCTCCGTGCTGCACGTCGCCGAGCTGCGCGAGTTCCTCACCGCGCAGATCGCCCGTGC
Organism: Streptomyces sp. W16; assembly: GCF_033194735.1. Lineage (NCBI taxonomy): Bacteria > Bacillati > Actinomycetota > Actinomycetes > Kitasatosporales > Streptomycetaceae > Streptomyces > Streptomyces sp. W16. Next base: position 7,085 of record NZ_JAWOAI010000305.1, on the reverse strand, counting down.
CAAGGCCGAGGACGTCCTGTTCTCCGTGCACCTCAAGGCCACGATGATGAAGGTCTCCGACCCGATCATCTTCGGCCACGTGGTCCGCGCCTTCTTCCCGAAGACCTTCGCGCAGTACGGCGCCACGCTCGCCACCGCCGGTCTCTCCCCGAACGACGGTCTCGGCGGCATCCTCAAGGGCCTGGCCGCGCTGCCCGAGGGCGACGCGATCAAGGCGTCCTTCGACGCGGAGATCGCCGAGGGCCCCGCGCTCGCGATGGTCGACTCCGACAAGGGCATCACCAACCTGCACGTGCCGTCCGACGTCATCGTCGACGCGTCGATGCCGGCCATGATCCGCACCTCCGGCCACATGTGGGGCCCGGACGGCGCGGAGGCGGACACTCTCGCGGTGCTCCCGGACTCCTCCTACTCCGGCGTCTACCAGGCCGTCCTCGACGACTGCCGTGCGCACGGCGCCTACGACCCGTCGACCATGGGCTCGGTGCCGAACGTCGGTCTGATGGCGCAGAAGGCCGAGGAGTACGGCTCCCACGACAAGACCTTCGAGGTCCAGGCCGCCGGTACGGTCCGCCTCGTCGACCAGGCCGGCAATGTCGTCCTGGAGCAGTCGGTCGCAAAGGGCGACATCTTCCGCGCCTGCCAGACCAAGGACGCCCCGATCAAGGACTGGGTGAAGCTGGCCGTCACCCGCGCCCGCGCCACCGGGAACCCGGCGGTGTTCTGGCTGGACGAGACCCGCGCGCACGACGCCCAGCTGATCAAGAAGATCGAGGCGTACCTGCCGGAGCACGACACCGAGGGTCTGGACATCCGTGTCCTCGCCCCGGTCGAGGCGACCAAGCTGTCGGTGGAGCGCATCCGCCGCGGCGAGGACACGATCTCCGTGACCGGCAACGTGCTGCGCGACTACCTGACCGACCTCTTCCCCATCCTGGAGCTGGGCACCAGCGCCAAGATGCTGTCGGTCGTCCCCCTGATGGCGGGCGGCGGCCTCTTCGAGACGGGCGCCGGCGGCTCCGCGCCGAAGCACGTGCAGCAGCTGGTCAAGGAGAACTACCTGCGCTGGGACTCGCTCGGTGAGTTCTTCGCGCTGGTCCCCTCCCTGGAGCAGTACGCCACGTTCACCGGCAACGCCCGCGCCAAGGTCCTCGCCGACACCCTCGACCGCGCCACGGCGACCTTCCTCAACGAGGACAAGTCGCCGACCCGTCGCGTCGGCGGCATCGACAACCGCGGCAGCCACTTCTTCCTCTCCCTGTACTGGGCGCAGGAGCTGGCCGCGCAGACCGAGGACGCGGACCTCGCGAAGGCCTTCGCCTCTCTCGCCGAGACCCTCGCGGGCGCCGAGCAGCAGATCATCGAGGAGCTGGGCGCGGTCCAGGGCAGCCCGGCCGACATCGGCGGCTACTACCAGCCCGACCCGGCCAAGGCCGCGAAGGTCATGCGCCCGTCGACGACGTGGAACGAGGCGCTGGCCTCCCTGAGCTGACGCAGGGAGCCCTCCAGGGCACTTGCGCTTGTCTCTTCTCCGCCCCGGCCGGGGTCTCCTCCGGTCGGGGCGGCTGCGTTCGCCCACGTACTCCCCCGGTCCGTGATCGTCGATGCCGATACCTTGATCCTGCACCACGCCACTGACAACGCCTCCGGGAGCCGCCCGTGTCCCCCTCCGCGCCGTCCGCCGGCCCCTCCTTCGAGCTGCTGCCCGGCGCCGCCGACTCGCCCGTGATCCTCCATGTGCCGCATTCCGCGCGGGAGATACCGGCCGACGTCCGCGCGGACATCCTGCTGGACGACGCGGCGCTGGCGCGCGAGCTGGACCACATCACCGACAGCCACACGGCCCTGATCGCCGAGGAGGCCGCACACGCGTGTGCCGTCACCCCGTGGCGGTTCGTGAACCGGCTGTCCCGGCTGGTCGTCGATCCGGAACGCTTCCCGGACGAACGCGAGGAGATGCTCGCCGTGGGCATGGGCGCGGTCTACACCCGCACCACGCACCGCGCCGAGCTGCGGCCCGCAGACCACGACCCCGAGCCGCTGATCGACCGCTACTTCCGCCCGTACGCCCGGGCCATGACGGAGGCCGTCGCCGACCGGCTGGCCGCGACCGGCCGGGCCGTCGTCATCGACCTGCACTCCTACCCGGCCGCCCCTCTCCCCTACGAACTGCACGGCACCGGCCCCCGGCCGCCCGTCTGCCTGGGCACGGACGCCTTCCACACCCCGCCCACGCTGCCGGCGGCGGCACGCGAGGCGTTCGCGGGATGCGGGGAGATCGGCGTCAACAGTCCCTTCATCGGCACCTACGTCCCGCTGGAGTTCTACGGCAAGGAGCCGGCCGTAGGCGCGCTGATGGTGGAGCTGCGCCGGGACACGTACATGACGGAGCCCGGTGGGCCGGCCACCGGCACCGGAGTCGCCCGGCTCGCCGCGGGGCTGGCGGCGCTCGTGGCCGCCGTGACGGGCTGACCTCCGGCTGGAGCACTACCGCAGGACAGGCGGGCGGGGGCGTACGAGGGTGGACGCATGACCGAGGAGACCACCACGCTGACCAGCCAGACCCCGCAGCCGCCCGTCCGGGACTGGCCCCCGATCGACCTGACCGGGACCGACTTCGACCCGGTCCTCGCGGAGCTGATGCGCGAGGGCCCGCTGAACCGGATCCGGCTGCCGCACGGTGAGGGCTGGGCGTGGCTGGCCACCCGCTACGACGACGTGAAGATGATCACCAATGATCCGCGGTTCGGCCGCGCGGAGGTGACGACCCGTCAAGTGACGCGTATGGCCCCGCACTTCAAGCCGCGCCCTGGGTCACTGGCGTTCGCCGACCAGCCGGACCACAACCGGCTGCGCAAGCCGGTCGCCGGCGCGATCACGGTCGGCGCGATGAAGCGGCTGCGGCCCCGGGCGCAGTCACTGCTCGACACGCTGGTCGACGGGGTGGTGGCGGACGGGCCTCCGGCGGACCTGATCGAGCGGGTCCTCGAACCGTTCCCGCTCGCGGTGGTCAGCGAGGTCATGGGCGTGCCCGAGGAGAACCGGGAGCAGGTGCACTCCTGGACCCGGCAGATCATCTCCACGTCCGGTGGTGCCGAGGCCGCCGACCGCGCCAAGAACGGCATGTACGCGTGGATCACGGACACCATCCGCGCCCGCGCCGACAGCGACGGCACCGATGTGTACTCGCTGCTGGGCGGTGCCGTGGCCCGCGGCGAGATCAGCGAGCCGGAGGCGGTGGGCCTCGCGGGTCCGTTGCAGATCGGCGGGGAGGCGGTCACCCACAACTGCGGTCAGATGCTGTATCTGATGCTCACCCGCCCCGAGCTGCTGGAGCGCCTGCGGGGTCAACCGGAGTGCCGGGAGGCCGCGTTGGACGAGCTCCTCCGCTTCATCCCGCACCGCGCCTCCGTCGGGCTGGCCCGGATCGCCCTGGAGGACGTCGAGTTGCACGGCCACCGGATCAGCGCGGGGGACCCGGTCTACGTCTCCTATCTCGCCGCCAACCGCGACCCGGCCGTCTTCCCGGACCCGGACCGCATCGACGTCGACCGTGATCCCAACCCGCATCTGGCCCTGGGCAACGGCCCGCACTACTGCACCGGTGCCGTGCTGGCCCGGCTGCAGACCGAACTCCTCGTCGACACCCTGCTGGACCGCTTGCCCGGGCTCCAACTGGCCGTGCCCGCCGAGGAGATCGTCTGGCGCCGGAAGACGATGATCCGGGGGCCGCAGACGCTGCCGGTGACCTGGTAGGGCGCCAGGGCCTGTCCGGCGGCCTGTCGCAGACGCGGGGCGTGGTGCGCACTCCCCCACTGCCTTAAAGGCGTGGGGGGACCCCCAGCCGCGTTGTCGTCGGTCGCCGACTCCCCCAGTCTCGGCTTCGCTCGACCGGGGGGACCCCCATCGCGTCGCCTCCCTCCTCCGCCTTGCAGCTGCACGCACCACGCCCCGCTCACCGGTGCTTATGAGTGACCGTTGCCCTCCTGCGACCTGATCCGCCGGACAGGCCCTGACGCGCGAGGAAGGGGTGTCCCGCTCCCCTTCCTCGCGCACCGGCGATCACGCCCGCAGCCACTCCGTGACGACCACCTCCCGGCCGGTCCGCAGCCGTAGCGCGAAGGGGCCAGCCGGGGGTACGTCGCTGGTGAAGCGGCCCATGGAGTCGGCCGTGAGGGTGGTGGGGCGCAGTGCCTGCGGGCCGTTCAGGACCTCGATGCCGGCCGGCTGGGGCGGCATCACCTGACCCAGCAGGCCGTCGCTGGTCACCTCCACGTCGACGCTGAGGTCGCCCGCCGTGAAGGTCAGCATGCGGGGTACGTCCGTGACTCCCCGGACCGGGATGGCGTCGACCAGGGAGTCGAAGGTCAGCTCCGCGAGTCGGGCGTCCATGTCGTACAACGCGTAGGCGTCCATGGCGACTTGGCGCAGTTCGGCGGGGACCGGGTCCAGGATGGCGACCGCCTGGCGCAGCTCCTCCTCCAGGAGGGCGTCGTCGAACTCCGAGCCGTCGTCGTCCTGTTCGCCCTGCTGGTCGTCGAACTCCTCGTCGTCGAAGGGGTCCTGGCCGAAGGCGTCGAACGCGCCGGGACCGTCGTCGTACATGCCGTTCACAGCGCCTCCCCGGCGTCCAGTCGGGCCCGCAGCCGGCGCAGACAGCGCTGGCGCATGGGTCCGATACTGCCCACGGCGATGCCCAGACCGGCGGACACCTCCTGATAGCTGGGTGGTGGCGAGGACATCAGGACGCGTAGTAACTGCCTGCACCGTTCGCCCAGTTCGGCGAACTCCTGCCACAGTCTGCGGATGCGCTCGGCCTCGGAGGCCGCCTCCTCCGAGTCGAGGACCGACTGCTCGGGGGTGCGCTCCTCGCTGGGGCGGTCGAGGAGTTGGGGATCGTCCGTGGGCATGAGCCGCCGTAGGCCCTTGATCACCTTCAGGCACTCGTTGCGCGCGGTGCTCGCCAGCCAGGAGCCCGCCTTGTCGGGTTCCCGGATCCGCCCCAGATGCTGGGCGAAGCGGAACCACACGGTCTGGTACACCTCGGCGGCGTCGGCGTCGGAGAGCCGATGGGCGCGCACCACTGACCAGACCAGTGGGCTGAGCCCCTCCACGAGCGCCTTCCAGGCCGCCGCGTCGCCGTCGACTGCCGACCGGACGAGCGCGCCGACTTCTGCACGGTCCACGGTGCCACCCCTCGTGTACGGCATGTCATCGTACGCCGTGGAGGGGATGGTTCCGGCCCTCATGCCGGAGCGGAGAGCGGTACGACGGGGACCGGGCGCCAGGTGGGCGGGCGCAGTGCCGGTACATGCGCCCCGCGCACTTCGGCGTACTCGGTGTTGGCCGCGAGGAGTTGGGTACGGGCGGCACGCGCGTCGCTCTCCTTGTTCGCGGTCATGTAGGCGGCGACCAGTCCTGCGGCGACGGGGGCGGCGAACGAGGTCCCGCTCCAGTGCGCGAATCCCTCGAACATCACCTGGTCGGGCTTGCCGGTCGAGTTGGCGCCCTGCTGGCTCAACACCCCGGTGTGGGTGGGGTATTGGCAGGTGCAGGAGTAGGTGAAGCCGAACCGGCAGGCGTCGTAGGTGCTGTGCTGGTAGGTGTACGGCGTGGGCGCGTCGAAGCCGGTGAGGGGGCCGATGAGCCGCTCGCCGGGGGCGTAGGCCTTGACCCAGGCGCCGTGGTTGCTGAAGCAGGCGCCGTACTCGCCGTCGCCGCGCAGTGCGCCGACCGACAGCACGACGTCCCGGTAGTCGGGCAGGTCGGCGTAGGCGGCGGGCCAGAAGGGGGTGGCGCTGGCGTTGTTGCCGGCCGCCGCGACGAGCAGGGTGCGCTGTGCGCGCAGGGCCTGCATGAAGCCCTCGACGCCGAGGAGTCCGTCGGTGCGGCCGTTGGTGGTGCCGGCGGAGAGGCTGATGACGTCGGGCCAGCCGTTCTGGTCGACGGCGGCGAACAGCGCCTCGCCGAAGTCCGATTCGAGGATGGCGCCCGCGTCGTTGAGGGTGTTGCGGACGGTCACCTCGGTGTTGGGCGAGACGGCCGCGACGAGCCCGGCGATGAACGTGCCGTGCCCTACGTACTGTCGGAGCACTCCCGCCGCGTCGGTCTCCTTGATCTGGGGGTCGCCCTGGACGTGTGCCAGCAGCGGGTAGGAGCGGTAGTCGTGCATGAGTCCGGTGTCGATGACGAGGACGTCCACGGCGGTGTCCGGGTCGTAACCGGCTTCCGCGGGCGCGGGGTTGGCGCCCTGGGTGAGCGGGGCGGGCACGGGTTCGTCGCCGGGACAGGCGTTCACGGCGATCGACACGATGTGGTTGCGGCTGACGAGCCGCCGTCCTGCGCGTCCTTCCGGCTCGCGCAGGGCGCGCAGCGCGTTCGCTACGGCGCGGTCGCCGCGCCGGTCGCCGTGGTCGGGGTCGCCGACCTGGATGCGGGTGATCCCGGACCGGTTGGTCTCGGGCCCGGCCCGGCGGACGGAGTCGGCGGTGAGGCCGGTGGCCTCGGTGAAGTGGGTGCGTACGGTTTCCTCGACGAGGCGGGCCTCCTCGCCGTCGCGGGCGAGCACGACGCCCTTCTCGTAGAAGAACTCGGCGGAGTCGTCCGGCCCCATCGCGAGGGGGATGTCGGGCATCGAGCGCTGGATCTGGTCGAACTGCTCGTGGAATCGCTGTGGTGCCATGGCGTGTCCTCCCACTGGGGCGGCGGTCGTCAATCAGAGCCCGCGAGCCGGTACTTGATACAGCGCCAAACCCGTGTGGTGTGCACCGGGGACCACTACCATCCGAGGAGTGACAGCGGAAGGCGACCCGGTTCTCGAACTGCTGCCGATGGTGTTCGCGGCCCCGAGCGAGGCACTGGCCGGTGCCCGGGAGGTCCTCGACGCCGATCCGACGCCGTTCCAGGCCTCCGTGGCCCACCATGTGATCGGTATCTGGCAGCGGGACTTCGGCGATCTCCGGCTCGCTCTGAAGCATCTGCGGCGCGCCCGCGACCTGGCGGCGCGCGCGGAGTCGGCGGACCGGGAGGCGGACGTCCTCGGCACGCTCGGGGTGGCGCTGGTGCACGCGGGCCGCACCCGGCAG